>NZ_CAWNVW010000051.1:0-249499 GCF_963878025.1 Vibrio sp. 11986-1-5 | reverse complement strand
TAAGTGTCCTAAAGGGTTGTTCGAGACTAGAACGTTGATAGGCAGGGTGTGTAAGCGCTGTGAGGCGTTGAGCTAACCTGTACTAATTGCCCGTGAGGCTTAACCATACAACACCGAAGGGGTTTTGATGGACTCAATGTAGCGCATTGAATGTGTAGAAAACGAGAAACAGCTTTCCAGATTATTCTCTAGAGATTAGAGAAAAAGAATTTGCTTGGCGACCATAGCGTTTTGGACCCACCTGACTCCATGCCGAACTCAGAAGTGAAACGAAACAGCGTCGATGGTAGTGTGGGGTCTCCCCATGTGAGAGTAGAACATCGCCAGGCTTTAATACTGGTTTTTAGACCTAAGGTCTGAAGACACAAACTCAATAAAGCAGCCAATCAGACTTTATCGAGTAACAGACAATGTGGAGCGGTAGTTCAGTTGGTTAGAATACCGGCCTGTCACGCCGGGGGTCGCGGGTTCGAGTCCCGTCCGCTCCGCCACTGATAAAGAATCCCTAGCAGCAATGCTGGGGTTTTTTTTATGAGCCGAACTGAGCTATAACGAGAAGTTGTCCTCGTGATTTTGTGTCTATTATTCAGAAAGCTTTAATCAAATTCCAATAAAAAGGTCGAATCCTCTCGACCTTTTTACTTTTTCATATGTGCATGGCACCTAGCACCGAGTCGCCACTTTATCGATTAATGCCTTTTTCTCTCTTTCAGACAAGAAGGCAAGTGTTACGCCATTCTTCTGCGCCTGATAAATTTGTTCGTTGCTTAGTCCGGCTTGAGGAGCAGCGACGTGATATTCGTGAGGAAGCTCTATTCCCTCTACTGCTGGATCGTCGGTGTTAAGACAGGCTAAGATACCATGGTTTAAAAAGCGTTTAATTGGATGTTTTTCTAAGCTTTCAACGGTACTGGTTTGAATATTCGAAGTGAGACAAGATTCAATACCAATTTGATGTTTTGCAAGATAATCCATTAGCTTAGGATCGTGAATAGCTTTTACACCATGGCCAATACGTATCGCGCCTAATTCTTTGATCGCCTGCCACATACTTTCAGGGCCTGCCGCTTCTCCAGCGTGAACCGTGACATGTAACCCCGCATCTTTGACTTGTTTAAAATGCTGGACGAATCGTTCTCCAGGCTGTCCCAGTTCATCTCCTGCAAGATCGACAGCGACAATATGCTCTTTTTGGCTAAGAATCGCTTCTAATTCTTTATGGCATGCTTCAGTTCCAAAAGTTCGGCTCATTATCCCAATCAGATTAGCTTGAACTCCAAAGTCGCGAACACCCGCTTTTACACCATCTACGACTGCTTCTACTACACCAGCAATGGGTAGATTGTGTTTCATCGCCATATAGTAAGGTGAAAAACGTAATTCCGTATAATCAATTTGAGCATGTAAAGCATCCTCTACATTTTCATAGGCGACTCTACGACAAGCATCTAAATCGCCTAGTACTGCAACTCCCCAATCTAATTTGGATAAAAATGCAACCAGTGAAGGCTCTGCTTCAACAATTTGGACATAAGGTGTTAAACCCTCCACCGTATTCGCTGGCAAGGGGACATTAAATTTACGGCCTAAGTCGAGGATGGTTTGAGTACGTATGTTGCCATCTAAGTGGCGATGTAAATCTGTAAGAGGGAAGTTTTTGGTTATCATGGCATTTTTCCAGGTCATAGTATCAATCAAGTATAAAAACCAAACGCATGTCTGTCAGCAATACCAGCTCGGGAATCTGCACAATTCGTTTTTATTTTGTTCTTGTTTACTGAACGTGTTGATTGTTTACGAATAAAGTTCTTTTAATTTACGTGTTAAGGTATTACGCCCCCAACCTAAGACTTTGGCTGCATCTTGCTTATGGCCATGGGTATGATCTAACGCCACTTCTAATAATATGCGCTCAAACTCTGGTTGTGCATGTGCTAGAAGGTCTGTCTCTCCAGCCGCTAAGGCGCTTCTTGCCCACATTTCAAGCTGATCTTGCCAATGGAGATCCTTTGTTGTCTCTACGACTTTATGTTGCTCAAGAAGCTCTGGTGGAAAATCGCTTGGTAATACTTCGCTACCGCTTGCCATTACTGTCAACCATCGACACATATTTTCTAGTTGTCTGACGTTACCTGGCCAATCTAATCGGTTAAGAATTTCAATACTCTTAGGGTGTAATGTTTTTATTTCTACACTGAGCTCTTCGGCAGCTAATGCTAAGAAGTGTTTAGTTAGTTTTTCAATATCTTGTCGTCGCTCGCGCAAAGCTGGGATTTGAATTCGGATAACATTGAGGCGATGAAATAGGTCTTCACGAAATTTTCCCTGTTGGACTAATTTTTCTAAATGCTGATGGGTTGCCGCTACTATTCGGACATCAACTTTTAAAGCTGAGTGTCCGCCAACACGATAGAATTGCCCATCAGAAAGGACTCTTAATAATCGTGTTTGTATATCAAGTGGCATGTCACCGATTTCGTCAAGAAAGAGCGTTCCTCCATTGGCTTGTTCAAAGCGACCTTGACGGACATTGTTTGCTCCAGTGAATGCGCCTTTTTCGTGTCCAAACAGTTCGGATTCAATTAAATCCTTCGGAATCGCAGCCATATTAAGTGCGATAAATGGTTTCTGTGCTCTAGGGCTATGACGGTGTAAAGCATGGGCAACCAGTTCTTTACCAGTTCCTGACTCACCATTTATGAGAACTGAAATTGAGGAACGGGAAAGTCGGCCAATTGCTCGAAACACCTCCTGCATTGCAGGAGCTTCGCCAATAATTTCAGGCGCTCTATAGGTTGAGATGGTTTGCTGTACTTGAGTAGTGCGCTGTTCTTGGCCGTGTGCAATTGCTCGTTCAACTAAAGTGACCGCTTCATCGACGTCAAAAGGTTTGGCAAGGTATTCAAAAGCGCCTTTTTGATACGCATTCACTGCGGCATCCAAATCTGAATGGGCAGTCATGATGATGACCGGTAATTCTGGTATACGAGAGTGGATTTGGTTAAGTAGTTCAATCCCGTCCATTCCAGGCATACGAATATCCGAGATAAGTGCATCCGGCGTTTCTCTTTCTAAAGCCATTAAGACACTTTCTGCATCAGAAAAGGTTTCACATTGTATATTGGCAGCAGCTAAGGTTTTTTCTAGAACCCAGCGAATTGAGCTATCATCATCAACCACCCAGACGTATCCTTTGCTCATGTTTGTTCTCCTTTTTTATTTGACCGGATCCTGATCAGGTTAAATAGGTAAATAAATTGTAAATGCGGTACGTCCTGGCCAGCTTTCGACGTCAATCTTGCCATTATGCTGATCGATCAGGTTTTGTGAGATGGACAGTCCTAATCCCGTTCCTCCTTCTCGACCACTGACCATAGGATAAAATAGAGTATCTTGCAGTTCAGGTGGTATGCCCGGCCCATTATCGATGATTTCAATCCGCGCGACTAACTTGTGGCGATGACCATGAATATTCGCTTGATGTACGGTTCTGGTGCGAAGCGTAATCATTCCATGAGGTTGATGAGCGAGAATTTGTGCAGCATTACTAACAATATTCAGTAATGCCTGTTCAATTTGATCGGTATCCATCAGTAGCTCTGGTAGGCTCGGGTCATAATCTCGTTCAATAATGATTGAGTGGCTGACTTCTAATTCGATTAATTGCCTTACTTTTTCTAGAATAACATGCAAATTTTCATGTGTTTTTTTGCCCGGTTTCTGAGGACCAAGCAGCCTATCGACTAATGTTCTTAAACGATCGGCTTGTTCAATAATGATTTGCGTATATTCGGTTAGTTCACGATTTGGCAGCATTCTTTCGAGTAGTTGCGCTGCGCCGCGTAATCCTCCCAATGGATTTTTAATTTCATGAGCCAAACTTCGGACTAGCAATTTGGCTGCTTGTTGTTGGGCATGTTGATTGAGTTCTTGTGTTAAACGCCGCTGCTGACCAATCTTTCTCATCTCAACCAATAACAAGAGTTCTTTTTGCCATGAAAAAGGACTGACGGTGACTTCTAACATCAGTGGCTTACCATCTACAACAAATGTGACGTCACTATCGGTGATGCTTTGCCCGCTTTGTAGTGGTTGAGTTAATAAAGCGAGATCAAGAGAGGCATGTTGTACCAGTGTAGACAATGATTGATGAAGAATGCGTTTAGCACTTTGTGAGAAGAGCTGCTCTGCGGCTGAGTTTGCATAGCGGACAGATAAGTTCTCATCAAGTAATAATGTCGCGGTGACGAGATTATTTAGTATCGCTTCACTTCGATCTAGATTCACAGCAGCATCCTATTAGCCATTAATTTGTTGCACCACTTTGGTGCGAAGGATGGTTCAGTATGGCGCAACGGAATAAAAAGCAAAAGCTTAAATAAAAGCGAGAGTATTTATTTATGATGACTACCAAGGTACAGCGATATTGGCTGATTTTGTTTTGTCATCCTTTTACATCAATAAAGCATGATATATCAATATTCTACGGTTATTTGTTCAGTGAATAACTCGCACAATGACTGACTAATGTCGCCTGGCTTGATGTAAATAAACCGTTACAGGAACGGTTGATGCAATAACCTTGCCGTTTTCAATTGCTTGAATCATCAAACGATGTTCACCTCGATCGATATTTTTTAACTCCCAATAATTTTGCGTATTAGGTGCGCCATAGACTTGGTTATTAAGCATCAGTTGTAGGTGCTGATCGGTTGTCAAAGGGCGACTTAATTCAACGACAACTTTAATACGTCCTTGATTATCACGAATCGTTTGTTGATCAAGTGGCGAGACTATCTGTAGTCCTAAGGCTGGCAACTGGGAGCTGCTAGGTTGAGAGGCTTTGTTTGGTAGGGTTTCATCAACTGGTATTGCTTCACTAAATTGAGGCTCGGGAGCAGGATGATCGTCGACTGATAAGGTAATTAATTGAGCATGTGGACTCTGAGCAAAATCACTAAAATGAACTATCCCGTGTTCATCTTCCCAAACGTATACCGTTTGTGCATGGCTAGTGATTGACAGTACTACGCTGTAGATAAGTAAACACACGATAAATATAGGATTCATTTTTACCTCTATTATTTTGCGGCTTCTTTGCTCGGAAGTGGTGCAATGGCATTAATGATCACCTCTTTTAGTGCTAAGTCTGACGATTATGCTCCTGCTTGGTGAGATACTGACGATGTTAAGGTCAATGGAGGGAAAGCCAAATAAACAAAAGGCCCACCTGCGAGGCGAGCCTAGTATTACGTTGCAAAATAAGCGTAGATTTACATTCGGTGTTGATTACACCGAATAATAAAGTTCAAACTCAAGCGGGTGAACGGCCATGTTAACACGCTCAACATCTTTTGATTTCAGTGTGATATAAGAATTAATGAAATCATCAGAGAATACGCCTCCTGCAGTGAGGAACTCACGATCTTCGTCGAGAGCTTTTAGTGCGACTTCCAAAGATTCAGCAACTTTTGGGATCTCCGCCGCTTCTTCTGCGGGTAAATCGTATAAATCCTTGTCCATTGCTTCACCAGGATGGATTTTATTTTTAATGCCATCTAGGCCTGCCATAAGCAGAGCTGCAAACGCAAGATATGGGTTAGCTGCTGGGTCTGGGAAGCGAGCTTCGATACGACGTGCTTTCGGACTTGGTACGACAGGGATACGGATCGATGCCGAACGGTTACGCGCTGAATAAGCTAGCATCACCGGTGCTTCAAACCCTGGGACAAGGCGTTTGTACGAGTTAGTTGATGGGTTCGCGAAAGCATTAATCGCGCGAGCGTGTTTGATAATGCCGCCGATATAATACAGAGCAAGATCAGAAAGACCGCCGTATTTATCACCAGCAAATAGATTGACGCCATCTTTCGCTAGCGATTGGTGTACGTGCATACCTGATCCATTATCACCAACTAAAGGTTTCGGCATAAAGGTCGCGGTTTTGCCAAATGCATGTGCAACGTTATGCACCACGTATTTGTAAATTTGGATCTCATCTGCTTTTGTGGTGAGCGTGTTAAAGCGAGTCGCGATTTCGTTTTGACCAGCGGTTGCCACTTCATGGTGGTGCGCTTCAACGACTAAGCCCATTTCTTCCATGATCAAGCACATCGCAGAACGGATATCTTGTGATGAGTCTACTGGAGCAACTGGGAAATAGCCGCCTTTTACGCCTGGACGGTGACCTTTGTTACCACCTTCAATTTCTGCGCCAGTGTTCCAAGCAGCTTCGACATCATCAATTTTGAATGAGGCACCAGACATGCTGTTGGTGTATTTTACGTCATCAAAAAGGAAGAACTCTGGCTCTGGACCGACAAGAACCGTATCAGCAATACCGGTTGAGCGCATATAGTCTTCGGCACGTTTCGCAATAGAACGTGGGTCACGGTCATAACCTTGCATCGTGGCTGGTTCAAGAATATCACAGCGAATATTGAGAGTGACATCATCGGTGAATGGGTCAAGAACGGCACTGGATGCATCAGGCATCATCACCATGTCAGATTCATTGATTCCTTTCCAGCCAGCAACAGATGAACCATCGAACATCTTACCTTCTTCGAAGAAGTCTGCGTCGATTTGGTGAGCAGGAATAGAGATATGTTGCTCTTTGCCTTTTGTATCGGTAAAGCGTAAGTCAACAAACTTAACTTCGTTTTCTTGGATCAGCGATAGTACGTTTTCTACTGACATCTTGGATAACCTCCAGTGTTAAATAAAGCGGTTTGGGCTCGAATCAAAATGAAATCAGCACAGATTAATGGTTTCTCATCAAGCTTAATCTGTACTGTATTTATATAAGCGATATTCGTGCCAGTTTTTATTGTCCATAAAATCAATTGTTTATGTTTTATTGGGTGAAAGTGGTGCGTCATGTTGCACCAAAAAAGCCATAACATGCACCAAGTTGGTGCGACGTGTTGGATGGCTCACTCAACGACTAAAAACACGCGTTCATTCAGCCGATTATTCATGGCTTTGTCAATCTGCATTTCTTCGTTGCTATGGGGTTTGAATTAAGTAAGAGTGAGGACTAGGATGTAATAGGACAATATTGGGCGTGATAGATCACATTTTTCTAGGTTTTTCGCCAAAATCTGGTACATTATTGACCATTTTTTTAACGAAAATTTTGGCTACGTTTGTGCACTCCCGTAGAAACGAGCTATCTGTGTAAAATAAGTGAAGCAAAACTCCATGGCTACTCCACAAATTGAAAAACTAAGAAACATCGCGATCATCGCGCACGTTGACCACGGCAAAACGACCTTGGTGGATAAACTACTCCAGCAGTCGGGAACCTTAGAGTCTCGCGGTGACGCTGAAGAGCGAGTCATGGACTCGAACGATATTGAAAAAGAACGTGGTATTACGATTCTTGCTAAAAATACCGCGATCAATTGGCATGATTACCGAATTAACATCGTAGATACCCCAGGACACGCCGATTTCGGCGGTGAAGTTGAGCGTATTATGTCGATGGTTGATTGTGTTTGCTTGATTGTCGATGCCGTTGATGGTCCTATGCCACAAACTCGTTTTGTGACTCAAAAAGCTTTTGCTCATGGTTTAAAGCCGATTGTCGTTATCAATAAAATTGACCGTCCTGGTGCTCGTCCTGACTGGGTAATGGATCAAGTATTTGACTTGTTTGATAACCTTGGAGCCAGTGATGAGCAGCTAGATTTCCAAGTGGTTTATGCTTCAGCTTTGAATGGTTGGGCTACCTTAGAAGAAGGTGTTATTGGTGAAAACATGGAACCATTGTTCCAAGCAATCGTCGATAATGTAGAGCCTCCACAAGTGGACCTTGCTGGTCCATTACAGATGCAAATTTCACAACTTGATTATAGCTCGTACGTTGGCGTTATCGGTGTCGGCCGTGTGACTCGTGGTAGCGTAAAAGCTAACCAACAAGTAACCGTTATTTCTGCGGATGGTAAAAAGCGTAACGGTAAAGTGGGTACGGTACTTGGGTATCTTGGCCTACAACGTACAGAAACAGAGCTTGCCACTGCGGGTGATATCGTCGCGGTAACGGGATTGGGTGAGCTGAAAATCTCCGATACCATTTGTGATGTTAACGCCGTTGAAGCGTTACCACCATTGAGTGTTGATGAACCAACCGTAACCATGACTTTCCAAGTCAATACCTCTCCTTTTGCCGGGAAAGAAGGTAAATTCGTTACTTCACGTAATATTCTTGAGCGTCTTGAGAAAGAGTTAGTGCATAACGTAGCTCTGCGTGTAGAACAAACGGATGATCCAGATAAATTCCGTGTTTCTGGTCGTGGTGAATTACACCTCTCTATCTTGATTGAAAACATGCGTCGTGAAGGTTTTGAATTAGCCGTTTCACGTCCAGAAGTTATTCTTAAAGAAGAGAATGGTCAGTTAATGGAACCGTTTGAGACGGTGACTATCGACGTGATGGAAGAGCATCAAGGCGGGATTATGGAGAAAATTGGTCTACGTAAAGGCGAGATGAAAGATATGTCGCCAGACGGTAAAGGCCGAGTTCGTTTAGACTTTGTGATGCCTTCTCGTGGTCTAATTGGTTTCCAAACTGAGTTTATGACATTAACGTCAGGTTCAGGTTTGCTTTATCATACGTTTGATCATTATGGCCCTCATAAAGGCGGTGATATTGGCCAGCGAGTGAACGGCGTACTGATTTCGAATGCGACAGGTAAGGCGTTAACTTACGCACTGTTTAACTTGCAAGAGCGTGGTCGTCTGTTTACTGAGCATGCTGATGAAGTCTATGAAGGTCAGGTGATCGGTATCCATAATCGTTCTAATGACTTAACGGTAAACTGTCTAAAAGGCAAACAGCTGACCAACGTACGTGCTTCTGGTACGGATGAAGCGCAGGTGTTGACGCCAGCGATTAAATTTACTCTTGAGCAGGCGCTTGAGTTCATTGATGACGATGAACTCGTAGAAGTGACGCCAAAGAGTATTCGTATTCGTAAAAAACATCTAACCGAAAACGAGCGTAAACGTGCTTCTCGTGGCTAATTAATCGTCATTGACAGCAATAAAAACCCTTATCCTGTAAAGGCTAAGGGTTTTTTTATACGTCCTGTTTGCTTGGTTTGAGAGTTTATCGTCCTCAACGGAGTTTGCCGTGTTGGATGATACGTTTAAGCATATCCTGACATAATATGTGGTAATGGTGGTGAGGTAATGGCATTCATTTTTCAGTACACTAGATTATCGAACAGGACCAACTAGGAGTCACATTTTGGCATTAGAGACGTTATTTAAGCAAAGCGTGCAGTTTATGCGTTACTTGCTCAATCGAATGAATCATGACCGAATCAATATTAATGCTGGCTATTTAGCTTATATTACCCTGCTGTCGCTTGTACCGATGTTGACGGTGTTGTTATCGATTCTTTCCTCTTTCGCGATTTTCGATAATGTGGGGGACATTATCCAAGAGTTTGTCATCACCCATTTTGTTCCTGCGGCGGGTGATGCGGTCAGTAATGCTTTACTGCAGTTTGTTGCTAATACAGGAAAAATGACCGCTGTTGGTGGTGCTTTCTTATTTATCGCGGCGTTAATGCTTATCTCAAATATCGATAAAAATATGAATTTTATTTGGCGAGTACGCAATAAACGGCGCGTCGTTTTTTCATTTTCTATGTATTGGATGATTTTAACATTAGGCCCTATTTTAGTTGGTACGAGTATCGCGGTCACTTCTTATGTCACGTCATTGAAACTGATGGAGAGTGAAGCGTTCAGCGGTGCCTTTCGGTTGTTTTTAAGTCGCTTACCTTTTTTATTATCTTTCTTTGCCTTTGTGGGTTTGTACGTTTTGGTGCCCAATAAAAAAGTTCGTATTATTCACGCTTTGTCCGGTGCATTTGTTGCTGCGTTGCTATTTGAGTTAAGCAAAAAAGCGTTTGCAGCTTACATTACTCAATTTCCATCTTATCAGTTGATTTATGGCGCACTCGCCGCGATACCGATTTTATTCGTATGGGTGTATTTATGTTGGTTGATTGTGCTGATTGGGGCTGAATTTACTGCCGCTTTAGGTGAAAGTGAGCAATGGAAGCGTGAACCTAACGTGGTAGACTCAGCCATTCAACAAGATAAATTAGTAGAAAAACCACAAGGAGATCCACGTGATCGCTTTAATTCAACGGGTGAGTGAAGCTGCCGTGCGAGTCGATGGTGACGTCGTCGGACAAATTGAGCGCGGTTTATTGGTGTTACTGGGAGTCGAACGTGATGATGATGACGCCAAAGCAAGACGTTTGGTTGAGCGGGTCACTCAATATCGCGTTTTTGAAGATGAGGCGGGGAAAATGAACCTTAGCGTGCAAGATGTTGGTGGAAGCGTTTTGGTGGTATCGCAGTTTACACTGCCCGCTGATACCAAAAAAGGCACTCGAGCTGGTTTCTCTCGTGGGGCTGCACCACAAGAAGCGGAACGTCTGTACGATTATTTTTCAGATCTATGTGCGACCATTTTACCGACGCAACGAGGACGTTTTGCGCAGGATATGCAGGTCTCACTTATTAACGATGGCCCAGTGACTTTTTGGTTACAGGCTTAATCCAAGCGAAACAGCGCGTTAGGAAGGGAATCAATGTTTAAGCTTATCACTCCCAAAACGGAAAACCAGCTCAACAAGTATTACCATTTTCGTTGGCAGATGCTACGCGAACCTTGGCGAATGCCTTTAGGTTCTGAGCGTGATGAATACGATCCTATGAGTCATCATCGAATGATAGTCGATGGACGAGGAAGACCAATCGCGATTGGTCGAGTCTATATTACTCCGGATAGTGAAGGGCAGATTCGCTATATGGCGGTGAAGTCTAGTGCGCGTAATAAAGGCATGGGATCTTTGTTGTTAGTGGCTCTTGAGTCTTTAGCTCGTCAGGAAGGAGCGAAACGTTTAGTGTGTAATGCTCGTGAAGATGCGATAGCTTTTTACGCACAAAATGGTTTTGAGCGACGAGGGGCTTTAAGGGATGAGCGGGGTCCGGTTCGCCATCAGCAAATGGTTAAACCGCTAGACCCCATGGCTGATGTGTTGCGCAAGCCAGAGTGGTGTACTGAGTTGCAAGAGCGTTGGGCTACGCATATTCCGATCAGTGACAAGATGGGAATTAAAGTCCAACAATACACAGGGTATCAGTTTCAATGCAGCGCGCAGCTTAATCCTAATCTAAATCCCCATAACACTTTATTCGCCGGTTCGGCCTTTACTTTGGCCACTCTAACCGGGTGGGGAATGGCTTGGTTATTAATGCGTGAACGTAATTTGCAAGGGGATATTGTGTTGGTTGATAGCCGTATCCGATATCGACATCCGGTGGTGCATAATCCTGTTGCGTCGACCTCATTAGATGGGATCAGCGGCGATCTTGATCGCTTAGCTTCGGGCAGAAAAGCACGTATTGTGGTCAAGGTTGATATCAGTAGTGGTACTAAAGATGCGGTGGAATTTATTGGTACTTATATGCTCATCCCTGATTATTTGACGATCATTGAGAACGCTCGTGCTTAAGCTTACTCCCATTTCAAGTTAGATGAGTGACGTTACTGATCAGGCTTTTCGGTTGAGGGGCACTGGGCGCTAACTTGTTTAGTCTTTTGATGATGCAATAGATCGAAGCGATGCTCAGTGCAATCTTGCCATAAATGAAGTTCAAGTTTGGCTTGGTCGGGAGTTAATAGATCCAACTGCCCATCAAGCTTGGCGTTCAATTTGGGACCAGATAGTGAGATTGGTGTGAGTTGTAATCGTCCCCGATCAGCGGTTAGCTGAATGTCATCTAATCGAAAAGGTTGAATCACCAGTGTGTCATCATCTTTATAAGTCAAGGTTCCTTGACGTAAGTGGCCATTAAGTTGTCCCGTTAATGAGTGGCTAAACATCGGATAATCACCAGCGAGGCCCTGCGCAGTAAGATTAAACTCAGCTAATGCATCTACGTTTAACGGGAGTGAAATCCAATGCTTAAAAAACTGCAGTGGTAGGCCATCGGCATGTAATTCGAGTTGCCAAGGAGCACTGGATGTCGTCATATCCCAATTTGCTGTCGCATCAAGATACCCTTGTTCGAGAGGAAAAAAAGCTCGAGTAATATGCATAAAGCCATTATGACTATTGGCTTCAATAATCGCTTGTGAGGTTAATGTTTGTTCAATGCTGGCATTGTTAGCACTTAAAGTCAGTTGCCCGTTCCATAATCCCCATTGTCCATGACGCATCAACTCTAATTCTTGTCCAGCTACATTCAACCCAGAGAGCTGCCAGTGTGGCGAGTGAGCTAACTGAATCAGTTGTAAGTTATTTAAGTTCAACTGTTCAATACGTAATGTTTTTAAGGTAGAGACTATCTGATTAGGTAATGAGAAATCATCGGCTTGTTCTTGAATCCATCGGCTTCTGCTGATGGTCAGTCGATTGAGATGAAGCTCATCTGGAGTGATAAAGCCATTAAATTGAAGATGCCCATCAAGCCAGTCTGCAGTGAATTCACTGATCGTGATTTTTTGGGGATTGAATTCCAGTTTAAATGCAGGTTCGTTCCATTGTTGGTTTTGCCAGAGCAGGCTATCTGCATTCAGAGAGAGGTAGCCATTGTCCTGTTGCCACCAAACTGAAGATGGATTGAGTAAGAGATTTTCAATCGAAAAACTCACGTTATTCAAGGTAAGGTCACCTTGTTGAATATTACTATTAAGAACATCTAAGCTATTAATATGAAACAGGTGCTTTTCAATGAGTTGTCGCCAAGCCAGTGGCGGTAATGGTGAGTTTGGGGTGATGTTTAAGCGATTGATGGTGGCATTCACCAATGACCAACCTTGTGGATACTGTTCCGCTTGGCCTGAAAAAAGCGCTTGCCGCCAAGCAAAAGAAAAGCCGTAAATGGTACTCTGTTGTGCCCGATGATCGGCATCAATCAATAATTGACTTAATGCCTCACCTTGCCAATAAACCTGTTCCGCCGATAACTGAAGTTTACCGTAAGGTAGTGAGCGGGTAGTCTCAGGCCATTGCGGTTGTTCTATTTGGCCGCTGAGACCGCGGACGATCCAATCTTGGTAGACATAATCAATATTACGCATCGCCAACTGATGCAGTGACCACTGTTTCGGCCACTGGTAGTTTGGTAACTCAGCAGAGAGATTTGCCCCATCGATTAATAGGCTATCAATTTGCCACTGGCCCTGTTTTCGTAGGTTAGGGTTTAGCCAAATATCCACTTGCTGAGCACGAAAGGGTTGAGTTGACAGAGAGAGCGTTGGGTTAATGAAACGAAAGTGCAGTGGATAAGTATACTCGAGTTGGTGGAAAGTGAGGGTTTGTGGCCATAGCTGATTAACGAACCATTGCGCGCAAGGTGTTAGATAGCGAGTATGCAGTAGAGCGAAAAGCAATAACACGCAACTGGTCATGACAAGAAGACTCGCGATACACAGGGTCAGCAGTTTTTTCATCATTCTCTCATACTGTTGTCATGCGAATGCATAGCTTGGCGTATCTCGCGTAGCGGTTCAAGCCAAAAATAACCCCTCGTTGCGAGGGGCTAGTTTAGTTAGAGTTGCTTAATCAAGTTGTGGACCAGCGCTCACTAACGCTTTGCCTTCCGCGTTGTCTGTGTACTTAGCAAAGTTATTGATAAAGCGAGCAGCCAGATCTTTGGCTTTGCTTTCCCACTGTAATGGATCAACGTAGGTATCACGAGGATCCAAAATCGCAGGATCAACACCTGGTAAAGCAATTGGAACTTCTAGATTAAAGATAGGAATCGATTTTGTTTGTGCTTGCTCAATCGAACCATCCAAAATGGCATCAATGATCGCACGAGTATCTTTAATCGAGATACGTTTACCAGAACCGTTCCAGCCAGTATTGACCAGATAGGCTTCTGCGCCAGCTTGCTCCATACGTTTAACGAGTACTTCGGCGTACTGAGTGGGGTGTAAAGTGAGGAAAGCTGCACCAAAACACGCCGAGAAAGTAGGAGTGGGTTCGGTTATGCCACGTTCGGTACCCGCCAGTTTAGCGGTAAACCCAGATAGGAAATGGTACTTCGTTTGCTCTGGGGTCAGTTTCGATACTGGAGGCAATACGCCAAAAGCATCGGCAGAAAGGAAGATCACTTTATTGGCATGGCCGCCTTTAGAGACTGGCTTAACAATATTTTCGATATGATAAATAGGGTAAGAGACACGGGTATTTTCAGTTTTAGAACCATCATCGAAATCAATGGAACCATCACCACGTACAGTGACGTTTTCTAGTAATGCATCACGACGAATCGCATTATAGATGTCGGGCTCAGCTTCTTTGGATAACTTAATGGTTTTAGCGTAGCAGCCGCCTTCAAAGTTGAACACACCGTCATCATCCCAGCCATGTTCATCATCACCGATCAAAGCACGTTTCGGATCAGTAGAGAGCGTGGTTTTGCCTGTACCGGATAGGCCGAAGAAAATCGCCACATCGCCGTCTTTACCCATATTGGCTGAGCAGTGCATTGAAGCAATACCTTGTAATGGGAGGAAGTAGTTCATCATTGCGAACATACCTTTTTTCATCTCACCACCGTACCAAGTGCCGCCGATCAGCTGCATTTTCTCGGTTAGATTAAATACGGTAAAGTTTTCCGAATTTAGTCCTTGTTGTTGCCATTTATCATTAGTGCATTTCGCGCCGTTCATGACCACAAAGTCAGCTTTGAAGGTTGCCAGCTCTTCATCGCTTGGACGAATAAACATATTTTTTACGAAGTGGGCTTGCCAAGCGACTTCAGTAATCACGCGGATATTAAGGCGAGTATCTGGGTTAGCGCCACAATAGCCATCAATAACGAATAGACGTTTGCCTGATAGCTGTTTAGTAACAAGAGATTTTAGATCATTCCAAACCGCTTGATTAATGGGTTTGTTGTCATTTTTGGCGTGATCGGAGGTCCACCATAAGGTATCGCGAGTGGTATCGTCATTGACAATAAATTTATCTTTCGGTGATCGGCCAGTGAAAATACCCGTATCAACAGCGACGGCTCCCAGCTCTGTTACAATGCCTTTTTCATAGCCAGTCAAATCTGAGCGAGTTTCTTCAGCGAACAACAACTCGTAACTTGGGTTACGGATCACTTCTGTCGCGTTGGTAATTCCATATTGGGTAAGATCTAATTGTGCAGCCTTGGTATGTTCCATAACGGTCATTAGGTGCTCCTTATAAGGATTTTGTAGGGATTTTATGTAACTATTTGTAATTGTTATCTGCTTACCATGCTAACAACGGGGTACCGAAAAAACAGGGAGCTAGCTCAAATATTACCCATGCCTTTTCTAAGATTATAAGCAACCCGTCACAGATACTGGCATTCACTATTCTATCGTGTACGCAAACCTTTGCGCTAGCGTAAATGATTAATATTCAAAAGAAAATAAGTATGCCGTACGGTATATTTTATGATTGATTTATTGCAGATTTTTGTATGAAAAAGCCAGCAAAATGCTGGCTGTAAAGCGATTTTATCGTGCTTGTTGAGCAACGAAAATTAATGCAGGGTTGGGCGATCGGATGCGCTTTGAGCAAAGAGTTCACTGACTTGGGCGCTATCAAAAGAGTACGTTGTCCCACAATAATCGCAGTGGAGAGAGACAGCACCTTCTTCGGCGAGAATCGTGTTAACTTCCTCTTGGGCGATAGTGATGATCGCCGCTGCGCTGCGTTCTCGGGAACAACCACAAACAAATTCGACGACTTGTGGCGTAAAAAGTTGCACCTTTTCTTGGTTATAAAGACGATAGAGGATCTCGGTGGCTTCGAGACCAAACAGCTCACCGTCTTTAACGGTATTCGTCAATTGTTCTAGGTGTTCAAAGTCTTCTTCAGTGCCCGTACCATCAGGCATCACTTGCAACAACATACCTGCAGCGTGAGGTTTGCCATCGTGTTCACCGGTGCGGATCCATAAACGTGTTTTTAATTGCTCAGAGCGTAAGAAGTAACCCTCGAGTACCTGCGCTAAGTCATCTCCTTCAAGTCCGACCACACCTTGATAACGTTCACCTTTTTTAGGCTCAATGGTAATGACTAAATAACCGTTACCGACCAATTGATGCAAAGTCGCATCAGGGGCAATTTGCCCATCCCAGCGAGCGACGCCACGCATTTTTTGTTGGTTATCGCCATTGATCACGACTAATGAAACGGGACCATCACCTTGCAGTTGCATGGTAATGGATCCTTCAAACTTTAGTGTCGCGGTGAGTAAGCT
The DNA here is from genome assembly GCF_963878025.1 of Vibrio sp. 11986-1-5. Taxonomy (NCBI): domain Bacteria; kingdom Pseudomonadati; phylum Pseudomonadota; class Gammaproteobacteria; order Vibrionales; family Vibrionaceae; genus Vibrio; species Vibrio sp. 11986-1-5. The sequence continues at coordinate 233,215 of NZ_CAWNVW010000051.1, read as the reverse complement.
GGTCGCGACCAGTAACTCACCGAGTAAGCGTTGAATTGGGGCTGGGTAATCTTTACTGGTGATAATTTGTTGGTAAACATCATTGAGTTGCACCAATTCACCACGCACCGATAAGTCTTCAAACAGATAGCGATGTAATAGATTGTTGGGGGTTACTTGTGTTGTCATAGTGAATGATCCGACTGATTTATTGATGTTTGAATTTAAGAAGATCACGACGCTGTTTTTTATCTGGGCGCCGTTCTGGACTTGGGTTGTGGGCATTGAGCTTACGAAGTAACGCTTGGCGTTCTCGTTTCACGACACTCTCTGCGGTCTCGCTATATAACATTTGCGCTTCGGCTGCACCACGTCGCTGCTGAGTAATCTGTTCAATAACAACGGTTTTTTCTTCGTTGCCTTGGCGTAAGGTAATCATCGCGCCAACTTCAACCGCTTTACTGGGTTTGCTTCGCTGACCATTATAGTGAACTTTGCCCCCTTCAACCATCTCTCGGGCTAATGAGCGTGTTTTATAAAATCGAGCGGCCCAAAGCCATTTATCTAAGCGAACTGCTTGTTCTGGGGAACTCATGATGATCGATGGCCTCTAAGGTAGTCACGCTGTCTCCGATTTCTCTCTGCATCATTGGCTCTCTATCTTGTATCGATAGGGCAGAGTTCGGTGTGGATTTATCGACAAACTATGGAGACAAGCTCCCAGATTTTCAAGCGAAGCGGTAAATAATCATTATAAAATAACCTCGTCAGTCGCGCCGTTTATCGAGCTGATGTATATTAACCAACTCAATAACCAGTGAATGCTTTGGATGATGAATCAGCAAGGATTGAAATCATTAATGGAATTTAATCAACAGACTTTAAGCGAGCGCATGGCGCAGATTCTTCGTTGGCAGAATCCGTTGAGTCTGATTCTTACTTTAACTTGCCTTGTTTTCTCTGCTTGGATCGTTGGTCAACTGGTGTGGTTGTTACCAAAGCAAGATAGCTCGATTGTACCTTGGGTGGCTAAACCAATCAGCAACCAAGTGGCAGCATCGAGAATCGATATTCGCCCATTGCAAAATAGCCATCTGTTTGGGGTTTATAACCCACAAGCGGCTCCTGTTGTTGCGGCCCCAGTTCAAGTCGATGCGCCTCCCACACGTCTTAATTTAACCTTAGTCGGCGTTGTTGCCAGTAACGAAATTGAGCGCAGTTTGGCGGTAATTGCTAACCGTGGTCAGCAAGCGACTTATGGACTGAATGAGCAAATAGAAGGCACCCGAGTCACATTAAAAGCAGTGTTGGCTGACCGAGTTATTATTGATAATGCTGGTCGGGATGAAACGCTGATGTTAGAAGGGCTCGATTACGGTAAACCGAGCACGAATAATATGGTTCAGCGCGCTGCGCCTGCCCCACAAGAGGTGGTAGAAGACAAACTGGCTGCTATTCGTACGGCGATCAGTCAAAATCCCCGTGAGGTATTTCAGTACGTGAGTTTGTCACAAGTCAAACAAGATGATCGCATTGTCGGTTATCGCGTTAGTGCGGGGCGAGATCCTGCGCTTTTTGAAGCCGTTGGTTTACAAAATGGGGATATTGCTGTGCAACTGAATGGACTCGATTTAACCGACCCCAGTGCAATGACGCAAGTGTTTGAGTCCATCTCTGATCTGACTGAGCTGAATTTGACGGTCGAGCGAGATGGACAACAGCATGATATTTATATTCAGTTTTAACAGCCAATTGGCAGTAATCATTAAGGGAGTATTGTGTGAAGCATTGGCTTAAGAAAAGTAGCTGGCTTTTAGTGGCAAGCCTAATTGCAGCGCCATTAGCACAGGCGAATCAAACCTTCAGTGTCAGTTTTAAGGGCACTGATATTCAAGAGTTTATAACTATCGTTGGACGAAACCTTGAAAAAACCATCATTGTTGATCCTTCGGTACGCGGCAAAATTGATGTACGCAGCTACGATACTCTCAATGAAGAGCAGTACTACAGTTTCTTTCTCAATGTGCTTGAAGTGTATGGGTTTGCTGTGGTCGAGATGGATAACGGCGTATTGAAAGTGCTCCGTTCTAAAGATGCCAAAACCTCGGCTATTCCAGTACTGGGCAATGATGATCGCGCTTTTGGCGATAGTGTCGTCACTCAAGTGGTGACGGTGAAAAATGTTTCCGTTCGTGAGCTATCGCCGCTCTTGCGTCAGTTAATTGATAACGCTGGTGCTGGCAACGTGGTGCACTATGATCCGGCGAATATCATTTTGATTACTGGCCATGCGGCGGTGGTCAATCGCCTAGCCAATATTATTCATCGCGTTGATCAGGCTGGTGACACCGAAATCGAAGTGGTTGAGCTGCGTAATGCTTCTGCTTCCGAAATGGTACGAATTGTTGAAGCGCTTAGCCGTGCCAATAACGCACAAAATGCGCCTGAGTTTTTACAACCAAGATTTGTTGCTGATGATCGTACCAATTCGATTTTGATTTCTGGTGATCCGAAAGTGCGCGAGCGAATGAGACGCTTGATTAATCAGTTGGATGTTGAAATGGCTACGCGAGGTAATAATCGAGTCGTTTATCTTAAATACGCCAAAGCCGATGATTTAGTTAGCGTTTTGAAAGATGTGTCTGAAAACCTCCAAGCAGAGAAACAAGGCGGTCAGCGTAGTGCAAGCTCATCACGCAGCAGCGTGATGATTTCTGCGCACTCCGATACCAACTCGCTGGTGATCACTGCGCCACAAGATATTATGAACTCTTTATTGGATGTGATTTCTCAACTGGACATTCGCCGCGCTCAAGTGCTGATCGAAGCCTTGATTGTTGAAATGGCCGAAGGTGATGGGATTAATCTCGGTGTGCAATGGGGTTCATTAAAAGACGGGGCGGTAATTCAATACGGTAATACTGGCGCACAAGTTGGCCAAGTGATGGTTGGATTAGAAGAAGCTAAAAAGCAAACCTCAACAGAATATTACACGGATAGAGATGGTAATCGAGTCCCATATACCGTAGAAAAAAGTGGTAATTATTCGACGCTTGCCTCGGCTTTATCAGGGGTCAATGGTGCCGCACTTGGCGTCATGATGGGTGACTGGACGGCGCTGATCAGCGCGGTATCGAGTACCTCCAGTACCAATATCTTGTCATCACCCAGTATTACGGTAATGGATAACGGTGAAGCCTCATTTATTGTAGGTGAAGAAGTACCAGTATTAACCGGTTCAACCGCTGGTTCGAATAACGATAATCCATTCCAAACCGTAGAGCGCAAAGAAGTCGGCATCAAACTGAAAGTCGTGCCACAAATTAATGAAGGTGATTCCGTTCAGCTCTCGATTGAACAAGAAGTTTCTAATGTACTTGGCGCTCAGGGAGCGGTCGATGTGCGTTTTGCTAAGCGTCAGTTGAATACCACGGTGATGGTGCAAGATGGACAAATGCTGGTGCTTGGCGGGTTGATCGATGAGCGTACCGCAGAGAGCGAATCTAAGGTGCCGATCCTTGGTGATATTCCATTATTAGGTTATCTATTCCGTTCAACCAATACCACGGTAGAAAAGAAAAACCTGATGGTGTTTATTAAGCCTACCATTATTCGTGATGGTATGACCGCGGATGGCATCACTCAGCGCAAGTACAACTATATTCGTGCCGAGCAGCTATTTAAAGCCGATCAGGGGCTGAAGTTAATGGATAATAACAATATTCCTGTATTACCGAAATATGGTGAATCGCGTCGTCATCCTGCTGAATTGCAAGCTTTTCTTGATCAAATGGATAATAAATAATGAGTGTGGATGTGATTGATACGCAGGGGTTGCAGCGGATTCGTCGCTTACCGTTCAGTTTTGCTCAGCGCCATAAGTTAGTTTTAGAGTGGGATGAAGCGCAACACAATGCCACGGTGTATTGCGTTGCGCCATTGTCGATTCCTGCTCTGGTTGAAATTAAACGCGTAATCAAACAGCCGTTTGCGTTGAGTGAGATCAGTGCTGAAGCATTTGAAGCCAAAATCACCCAAGTCTACCAACGAGATTCATCTGAAGCGCGTCAGTTAATGGAAGACATTGGTGCCGATAGCGATGATTTCTTTTCTCTTGCTGAAGAGTTGCCGCAAAGTGAAGATTTACTCGAGTCCGAAGACGATGCGCCGATCATTAAATTGATCAATGCCATGCTAGGTGAGGCGATCAAAGAAGGCGCATCGGATATTCATATTGAAACGTTTGAGAAAGTGTTATCGATCCGTTTTCGTGTCGATGGTGTCCTGCGTGAGGTGCTATCACCGAGCCGTAAATTATCGCCCCTGCTTATTTCACGGGTAAAGGTGATGGCTAAACTCGATATTGCCGAGAAACGCGTTCCTCAAGATGGGCGTATTTCTCTGCGTATCGGCGGGCGGGCAGTCGACGTGCGTGTTTCTACTATGCCTTCTTCTCATGGTGAGCGGGTGGTCATGCGTTTGTTGGATAAAAATGCCACTCGGTTAGATTTATACAGCTTAGGCATGACCAAAGCGAATCACGATAATTTCCGTAATTTAATTGCTCGGCCACACGGTATTTTATTGGTCACTGGACCGACGGGGTCGGGGAAATCGACCACCTTATATGCCGGATTACAAGAACTGAATAGCAGTGAACGGAATATCCTCACGGTAGAAGACCCAATTGAATTTGATATTGACGGTATTGGCCAGACGCAAGTTAACCCGAAAGTGGATATGACTTTTGCTCGTGGTCTAAGGGCGATTTTACGTCAAGATCCGGATGTGGTGATGGTCGGAGAAATTCGTGATTTGGAAACGGCGCAAATAGCGGTGCAAGCTTCTTTGACTGGTCACTTAGTGATGTCAACGTTGCATACCAATACCGCGATTGGTGCGATTACTCGTTTACGTGACATGGGGATCGAACCTTTTTTAATTTCCTCTTCGTTGTTGGGCGTGCTGGCACAGCGTTTGGTACGTACTTTATGCCCAGATTGTAAGCAGCCATACGAGGCGGATAAAGAGCAGCGTAAGCTGTTTTCGGTCAGTAAAAAAGAGCCATTAACCCTCTATCGCGCTGCAGGTTGTGAGAAATGCAATTTTAAGGGGTACCGTGGACGAACGGGGATTCATGAACTGATGTTAGTGGATGATAAAGTTCAAGCACTTATTCATCGCGAAGCGGGGGAGCAAGCGATAGAACAAGCGATTCGTGAACAAACACCAAGTATTCGTGATGATGGTTTGGATAAAGTCCGCCAAGGGATCACTTCACTTGAAGAGGTGTTGCGCGTGACCAAGGAGTCATAAATGGCTGCGTTTGAATATCGAGCATTAGATGCCAAAGGTCGACAAAAAAAAGGCATTATCGAAGGTGATAATGCTCGTCAAGTCCGTCAACGCTTAAAAGAACAAGGCTTACTGCCAATTGAAGTGGTTGAGACACAAGCCAAAGCGGCTAAAGCTCAGCAAAGCAGTTGGGTTAAACCGCGTGGAATTAGTACACCAGATCTGGCTTTATTGACTCGTCAGCTGTCGACGTTGGTTCAGTCAGGGATGCCGTTAGAAGAGTGTTTACGTGCGGTATCAGAGCAATCGGAAAAACCTCGGATTCGGAATATGCTCGCCGCAGTGCGAGCTAAAGTCACCGAAGGTTATACGTTAGCCGATAGCTTGGCCGACTACCCACATATCTTTGATGATCTGTTTCGTTCAATGGTCGCCGCAGGTGAAAAATCCGGGCATTTGGATGCGATTTTAGAGCGATTAGCGGATTACGCTGAAAATCGGCAAAAGATGCGATCTAAGTTGATGCAAGCTTTGTTGTATCCGATTGTCTTAGTGGTGTTTGCTGTGGGAATCGTGGCTTTTCTACTTGCTGCGGTGGTACCAAAAATTGTCGGTCAATTTGTACAGATGGGGCAGGCGCTCCCTGCATCAACCCAATTTTTACTCTCTTCAAGTGATTTTGTTCAGCAGTGGGGATTAAGCTTATTAGCCAGTGTGTTAGTGGGTATTTACTTTATCAAATGGCTACTACGTAAACCTAACGTTCGTCTGTACTGGCATAAAAAGCTGCTGTTTATGCCGATGGTTGGCAAAATTGCCAAAGGACTGAATACGTCACGTTTTGCCCGCACGTTATCCATTTGTACTTCCAGTGCCATTCCGATCCTCGATGGCATGCGTGTAGCAGTGGATGTGATGACCAATCAATACGTTAAGCAGCAGGTTTTACTGGCCGCTGATAACGTGCGTGAAGGTTCGAGTTTGCGTAAAGCGTTGTCTCAAACCAAGTTATTCCCGCCAATGATGTTACATATGATTGCCAGTGGTGAACAAAGTGGCGAGTTAGAGAGTATGCTGACTCGTGCTGCCGATAATCAGGATGCTAACTTCGAATCGACGGTGAATATTGCACTAGGGATTTTTACCCCTGCGTTAATCGCGTTAATGGCTGGATTGGTGCTGTTTATTGTTATGGCAACCTTGATGCCGATTTTAGAAATGAATAACTTAATGAGCCGTTAATCGGTGTACGATGCTTGGATCGAAATGGAGTAACTATGAATAGAAGAGCAAGTAAACAGTCAGGTTTTACCTTACTGGAAGTGATGGTGGTGGTGGTGATTTTAGGCATTTTGGCCAGTTTCGTAGTGCCTAATTTATTGGGTAACAAAGAAAAGGCCGATCAACAAAAAGCCATTACCGATATTGTTGCCTTAGAAAATGCCTTGGATATGTATCGTTTAGATAACAATGTTTACCCAACCACAGATCAAGGCTTAGAGGCATTGGTGACCAAGCCATCGAATCCGGAGCCGCGTAATTATCGTGAAGGTGGATACATTCGTCGTCTACCGAAAGATCCTTGGGGCAATGATTATCAATACTTAAGCCCAGGCGATCATGGTCGGATTGATGTTTTTACTTTAGGGGCGGATGGTCAAGAAGGTGGCGAAGGTTCGAACGCCGTGATTGGTAACTGGAATTTGCAGGATTTTCAATAAATCCCGAGACATTCCTGTTGCTTACCGATAACCCATTGAGCAGTCATCAGTAATGAAATTTACCCGAGGCTTTACGCTACTTGAGATCATGCTGGTGCTGGTGTTGATTTCGGTCAGTGCCGTTGCAGTGATCGCGACATTACCAGCTCGACAAAATGATCAAGCTAATGTGGCCGCGCAGAGCTTGTTTCAGCGTTTACAGTTACTCAATGAAGAGGCACTGCTCAGTGGTTTTGATTTTGGCTTACGGATTGATGAACCCAATAAACGTTTTACTTTTGTACAACTGACCGAGAAAGGCTGGCAGAAGATCGATAAAATCGGTTTTGCTGCTCAACTTAGCTTAGCGGATTCACTCAATCTCGATTTTACTCTCGGTAGCGGTGTTTGGCAGGATAAAAATCGACTCTTCACTCCAGGCTCTTTGTTTGATGAAGAGAGATTTGCTGAGTATAAAGAGCAGCAAACCGAACCTGCACCACAAGTGTTTATTCTCTCCAGTGGTGAAATCACCCCGTTCCGTTTATTACTTTACCCCGATCAGCAAAGTGCCGAACAAGCATGGCAAGTCGTGGTCGAAGATAATGGACATATTCGTCTATTCGCCCCAGGAGAGAGCGATGAGTAAAGTGAAGCGTGGTTTCACACTACTGGAAGTCTTGGTCGCGTTAGCGATTTTTGCTACCGCGGCAATCAGTGTGATTCGAACGGTGACTCAGCACGTTAATACCATTGGTTATCTGGAAGATAAAATGTTTGCGGCAATGGTAGCCGATAACCAGATGGCTAAAGTCATGCTAAACCCGACGTCGTTGGCTGCCAAAGAGGGCAAAGATGAGCTTGCCGGCCGCACTTGGTACTGGCGTATTGCACCGATTGCAACCACTGCACCAGTGCTATCTGCCTTTGATGTCAGCGTTGCTAGTGCCGAAAAAGGCCAACCTTTGGTCACGGTAAGAAGCTATGTTAGCAAATAAAGCGCGTGGATTTACTTTAATCGAAGTCTTGGTAGCGATAGCGATTTTTGCCAGTTTAAGTATTGCTGCTTATCAGGTGCTTTATCAGGTACAACTGAGTAATCAAGTCTCTGCGCAACGTGAAGCTCGATTGAGTGAGCTACAGCGCGCAATGGTGATGATGGACGCCGATTTTCGACAAATGGCGGCACGTGCCTTTCGTACCAATGGAGAGGCACCGACCGGACAACTTATTCAGTGGCGAGATTATTTGCTCGATTCAGATGAAAAAGGTGTGTTATTTACCCGCTTAGGTTGGCACAACCCTCAGCAACAGTTTCCACGTGGTGAGGTGCTTAAAGTCGGTTATCGTTTAAAAGATCATGTCTTAGAAAGAGTGTGGTGGCGTTATCCTGATACCCCCGTTGCACAAGAGCCAGTCATTGCGCCTGTGCTGAGCGAGGTTGAAAGCTGGTCGATGCGCTTTTATCAACGTGGAGAATGGTCAGAGCAATGGGAGTCGGAACGTCGGTTGCCTGAAGCGGTGAGCGTACGTTTAACACTGAAAGATTACGGTGAAATTGAGCGAGTCTACGTCTTAACCGGTGCTTCATTAGGAGAAGCCGATGGTGCGTCCTAATGCCCAGCGCGGTGTCGCGTTAATCGTTGTGCTGCTGCTGCTGGCAGTGATGGTTTCGATTGCTGCGACGATGTCGCAGCGAATGTTTAGTCAGTTTCAACGTGCTAACCATCAACTGGGTTATCAGCAAGCGTATTGGTATACACTTGGCGTCGAAGCGTTAGCCAAAGCAGCGATTGAACAGAGTTATCAAGACAGTGATGTGATCAGTTTGAATCAGCCTTGGTCTCAACAACATCAAACTTACCCGCTAGATTATGGCGTGGTAACGGGCAGTCTAGTCGACGCCCAAGCTTGTTTTAATCTCAATGCATTTGCCGGTTTGCTGCCGAGCAATGAGCCAACGCCACCTTATCTCTATCGAGTATGGCGGGCGTTGTTAGATGAAGTAGAGATTGATAATTTTCAAGCTGAGACGATTGCCGATGCGACATGGGATTTTATTGATGCCGATGATCGGGTTAATCGTTCCAATGGTGCAGAAGATAGTTTGTATGAATCGATGACACCAGCGTATTTACCGCCAAATGGTTTATTGGCCGATGCCAGTGAATTACGAGCGGTTTATCAAGTGAGTGGCGAAGCAATGCATCAGCTATCACCTTATGTTTGCGCGCTACCAACACAAGATTGGCGTTTAAATATCAATACGTTACCGCCAGAGAAAGCCCCTTTATTGGTGGCTATGTTTAGCCCGTATTTAAATGAGGCCAATGCCAAGTCTGTGCTAGAATCCCGCCCTTTTGATGGCTGGGATAGCGTGGCGAGTTTTCTCGCCGAGCCAGCGATTGCCGCTGTCGATAATGCACGTCGTGAAGAAGCAAGAGCGTATTTAAGTGTCGATAGTCACTATTTTGAATTGGATGCACAGGTGATGGTAGATACGTCTAGAGTGCGTGTTCGTAGTCTGTTTTATAGCAGTAATAAAAAGGATGCGACGGTGGTGAGCCGGCGCTATGGAGGAGTCAGTGAGCGAAAGCTTGATCGTTCGGCTGAGTAGTCAACAAAATACAGTTATCCCTTGGTTAGTCTGGTCATCGACTCAGCAACAAGTGCTTGCCTGTGGGGAGTTAAGTGATTGGCAACAACTTGAACAACTGGCTCCGCACGCAGTTCAGCGTTCAACGGTTGTTTTGTTATCAACCAGTGACTTACTGTTAACTCAAGTAACGATTCCAGCAGGTGGCAGTCGGCAGTTTAACGCCATGCTTCCGTATCTCTTGGAAGAGGAGATCGCACAAGATGTTGATGAACTGCATTTTAGTGTATTAGGCAAACAAGGTGATCAAGCCTTTGTCGCTGGCGTTGATCGTACTTGGTTACAAGCCATGCTGGAGCAGTTACATACGCTAGGACTCGATGTTAAGCGCGTGGTCCCCGATGTGTTAGCTTTGCCAGTGCATGATGAGGGATTAAGCGCCGGTCAAATGGGTGATCAATGGCTGGTACGTAAAGGCGAATACAGCGGATTATCGATTGATAAGGATTGGTTAACTTGGTTTTGTACTACCGACTGGGTTAAAAATCAGACCGAGTATTTACCTCTCACAGCTTATACTCCGTTACCCGATCTCCCTTTGGATGAGCAGCAATCCTGGCAGTCGATGGCTTGTCCATCGTTATTAGTACTGCTTACTGAGCAAGTACTTACTCATAAAATAAATCTACTGACTGGACCTTTTAAACCCAAATCCTCTTGGAATAAATATTGGTTGATTTGGCGTAAGGCCGTTATCGCCAGTTTGTTTTTGCTGGTGGTCTTGATGACCAGTTATGGTTTACAAGTTCATAAAGATACACAGCTTGCACAAAGCTATCGTGATGAAAGTGAACGTATTTTTAGAATCATTTTTCCTGATAAGCAGCGTATTCCGACCGTCAGCTATTTGAGACGACAGATGACGGATGAATTAAATGCGCTTTCTGGTTCAGCGCAAGGTGAAGATGTCCTAACTTGGTTCAGTCGATTACCAGAGACGATTGGCAGCGTGACTGATATGCAAGTGCAAAGTTTGCGTTTTGACGGTAATCGCAGTGAAGTGCGTCTTGATGTTACTAGCAGCGATTTCCAATCGTTTGAACAAGCGAGAGTGAAGTTAGCGGAGTACTTTTCTGTTGAGCAAGGTCAACTCAGCCGTAATGAGCAACGGGTATCGGGATCGTTTGTTTTGAGACCTAAGGAAGGGGGTGGGCAATGAAAGACAAATTAACGCCGCTTTATCTTTGGTGGCAAAGCATTAGTCAGCGTGAGCAACGCTTATTATCGGTCGCAGTGCTTTGTTTGGTGCTTGGGTTAGTCTATTGGGGAGGAATTGCACCGCTCAATCAACGCAGTCAGGATGCCAAAACTCGCATTCAAAGTGAACGCCAATTATTACAATGGGTTGAAAATACAGCCGATCAAATTAGCGCTCTACGTCAGCAAGGCGGTGTGGTTCGTTCATCTCAGCCGCTAAACCAAGTGATTGCGGCATCGACCGGTCAATTTAATATTGAGTTGGTTCGAGTGCAGCCGCGTGCTGATCGCATGCAAGTATGGATTCAACCTGTGCCATTCACTCAGCTGGTTGCTTGGCTAGCGCACTTAAAAGAGCGACAAGGGATTGAAGTTGAGTTTATGGATCTCGAACGCGGTAAAGTCTCAGGCATGGTAGAAGTCAGACGTCTACAGTTTAAGCGAGTCGGATAACATGAAGCGTATTATTGGGTATTTGAGTCTATTTCTCTCGGTTGCTTTTGTGAGTACGTTACTTCACCTTCCCGCTCATTTCGTTATCAAGCACCTTCCATTACCCTCAGGGTTAGTATTGCAAGGTATTCAAGGAACGATTTGGAACGGTAGTGCGAGTCAAGTTCGTTGGCAACAACAGAATGCGGGGGCGATTCAATGGCAGTGGCAATGGTCGGCGCTGTTAAAAGCTCGAGCACGGCTAGCGGTGCGTTTTGGACGGGGTAGTGATGTACAGTGGCAAGGACGCGGCGTGGTCGGTTATGGTTGGTCCGGTCCATTTGCCGAGCGTCTGGTGATCTCCTTACCAGCTAAGCAGCTCCAGCCTTATTTAACTTTACCTATTCCTCTGACCCTTGAAGGACAAGTGGAGCTGACTTTACGTGATTATCGCTACCGTGCTCCTTGGTGTGATACAGCGCAAGGTGCGGTAACTTGGGATCAAGGTCAAGTTGGCTCGCCACTTGGTGAGCTAGCGTTAGGATCGGTGGTTGCGGATTTTACTTGTCAGCAGAGTGTGTTTGAAATAACCGGTGGGCAACAGACGGAGCAAGTAAGCAGTGAGTTTTCGTTACGACTTCAGGCAGATCGAAGCTTTGCTGCTCAAGCTTGGTTTAAGCCGGGCGCACAATTTCCAGCATCACTGGCTCAGCAGTTAGATTATTTACCCAGTCCAGATAGCCAAGGTCGTTACTCATTTAATCAACAGGGACGTCTGTAAAGTGGTTATAAAGGGGTAAGATGGGCGTGCAGGGGATGCCCTGCACGTTGCTAATCTTTTATCTTTAATATTTCATCCCAAGGCAAATCGGCATCGCCTAATACGATGAAATTGGGATTCTCTAAAGTATCTCGCTCATTATAAGACAAGGGGTCGAGTTGAGTATTTAAGATCCGACCTCCCGCTTCTTCGACAATGCATTGTGTCGCGGCGGTATCCCACTCTCCGGTTGGCCCTAAACGTAGATAGCAATCAACCGCCCCTTCGGCGACTAAACATGCTTTGAGCGCCGCGGAACCCAGTGGGATTAAATCGTAATTCCATTGATGGCTTAAACGCTGAGTGATGCGATTAATATCCTGTCGGCGACTGATAGCAATAGCTATGGATTGACCAGCTAACTCATGTTTATGGCTATAAATACGTAGACTTTCTGACATATCGGGAATTTTCCAAGCCCCTTTACCTTGATAGGCATAATAGGTGACGCCAGAAACCGGTCCATACACTACGCCCATTACTGGTCGGTTATGTTCAACCAAGGCAATCACCGTCGCGAAGTCTCCGCTGCGCGCAATAAACTCTTGGGTACCATCGAGAGGGTCAACCAGCCAGTAGCGTTGCCACGTTTCGCGAGTTTCTAAACCAATATTCGCCGCTTCTTCGGAAAGAACGGGAATGTCTGGGGTGAGTTCCATTAACCGTTCAGTGACTAATTTGTGGGCGGCAAGGTCAGCGCTGGTGACCGGGGTTTCGTCACTTTTCACAAACGATTCGTAAGATTTATTCTCATAAATATCAAGAATCAGTTGGCCTGCAGAGCGGGCAATGCTGATCACATCAGGTAAAAGATGAGAGAGATCTTTGGCTGTAGGCATGAATACTTCCTATTCGTTTGCGGCAATAGACAAGTGACGAAGAGCGAGCAATAAAGCGGTAATACTGCGAGCTTCACTAAAATCAAGATGGGTTAATAACTCTTCGGCTTGTGCTAAAGGCCAGCGTATGACTTCGAGTGGCTCCGGTTCATCTCCGATTAACTGATCTGAGTATAGATCTTGTGCGATAAAAAGTGTCATTCGACTGGAAAAGTAAGAGGGGGCAAGTACGACTTCTTTAAGTGCTATTAAACGATCAGCCCCCATACCAATCTCTTCTTTTAATTCGCGAACGGCAGCTTGCTCTGCTGATTCTCCAGCATCGATCAAACCTTTGGGAAAGCCGAGTTCATAGCGTTCAGTGCCTGCCGCGTATTCCCGAACCAGCAATAAATCCCCTTGCGAGGTGATCGGCACCATCATGACCGCATTGCGTCCACTCGGTTTCATTCGCTCATAAGTACGCTGTTCGCCATTCGAGAAACGGAGGTCGAGAGCTTCAATCGTAAACAGTTTTGATTGGGCGACGGCGCGTTGCGCTAAAATTTCTGGTGCTGTTTTCGAGGGCATCCGCTAACTCCTTGGCAGGAAAACTATTCTTACTATATAAGAAAATGAGAGGTGGGGAAATATCTCCCTTTGGACTTCACTACTCAGCGCATAGGCTAACCTCACACCATCCATCACCGCTGAATGTTTTAACTGCAGAATGGGAATACAACAAACAGCGTAAGTCACGCCTGCGCTGTTTGTTTTTGGTTTAGTAGTAAGAGTGATCGCCTCGATCATGTTCGGTGGCATCACGTACCGCGGTTAGCTCGCCTGCAAACTGGGCCAATAACTCTTTTTCAATGCCTTCTTTTAGGGTGACGTCGACCATCGAGCAGCCATTACAGCCACCACCGAATTGCAATAAAGCGACGCCCTCATCAGTAATGTTAACTAAACTGACATGGCCGCCATGGCCAGCAAGTTGAGGGTTGACTTGGGTTTGAATCGCATACTCGACGCGTGCCATTAATGGTGCATCATCGTCGACTTTGCGCATTTTTGCGTTTGGTGCTTTAAGGGTAAGTTGCGAGCCCATTTTATCGGTCACAAAATCAATTTCTGCGCTCTCGAGAAATGGCAAGCTGAGTTCATCGATATAAGCAGAGAAGCCAGTGAAAGGGATCACGGTATCGGTGCTCTCTACGGCTTCTGGTGGACAATAAGAGACGCCACACTCGGCATTTTGTGTTCCTGGATTAACCACAAACACCCGAATGTTCGTTCCTTCTGGTTGCTGAGCCAAGAGTTTGGCAAAATGAGACTGAGCGGATTCAGTAATAACAATAGTAGTAGTTGACACGACGAATACCTGAGTAATTTTGTAGGTTATTTGCTGACCATTCTACTCCAGTCACGCCGATGATCCAGCCCTTTTTGCTCTGATTATGTCGGACATGCATCACTCGGCTCAGGAGTACGGCATAAGCAATAAATATCAATCCTTTCGATGCCAACTTCAAGCAGTAAATCACATAATTGTCGAATAGTGCTACCGGTTGTTACGACATCGTCGACGATAGCCACATGATTGACTAGAGGAATAGATTGCCGTTGAAAGGCCCCGACTAAGTTTTTCTCACGTTGTGATTTGGTTAATTGCTGCTGAGCTGGAGTGGATCTTTTGCGAGTAAACAGATGCGGATCAAATTGACGACCCAGATGCTTAGCAAGGGGACGAGCAATGCATTCGCTTTGATTAAACCCTCGTTGCCACTGTCTGCGCCAGTGTAATGGAACACAAGTGATCAGCGGGGCTGGCTCAGCAATGCATTCTGCTAGTCGAGCGGCTAAGTGGCGTGCTTGCCAAAATTGGCGTTGATATTTAAGTTGATGAATGGCGTGACTCAATGGAAAGTGATAGTCACCAATACAAAATAGTCGTTGCCAAGGGGGAGGGCTACGTAAGCATTGTCCACATTGTGGGGTAATAGTGAGACAAGGTAAACCACAGCGTTGGCAGCGAGGTATTGGCGCATACCAAGCTTGGCAGGCATGACAAGTACCATGTTGTGCTTGCTGCTCTAAAGGTAGGTGACATAAGGTGCAGCTTGGCGTAAGCCAAGCATGGGTGACAGCCGATACCTGCTCACGCCACATTGACATAATAAACCTCGGATGATTTTGGTGTGAATTGAGGTAAAGTATGGCGAGGATATTCGTCTGAAGAGGCGGATTTTAGTAGGAGAAAATGTGAATATGACCGAAAAACTGTACTGGCAAGTCATCGGCGATGGGCCTGATCTGGTACTGATTCACGGATGGGGAATGAATGGCGCAGTATGGCAGCAAACCTGTCAACGATTACAAACGCAGTTTCGTATTCATATTCTTGATCTGCCCGGTTATGGTTATAGCGGTCAATCGTCAGCAGCGAGTTTAGCTGAGATTGCTCAAGTCATATTGAACCAAGCACCGTCGCAGGCGGTGTGGGTCGGCTGGTCTTTAGGGGGGGTAATTGCTACCCATATCGCGCTGCATTACCCGCAACGAGTTAGCCAGTTAGTCACGGTTGCTTCGTCACCTAAATTTACCGCCAGTGAGCAAGAGACGCCAGTATGGCGAGGAATCAAACCACAGGTATTGGATACCTTTACCGACCAATTATTAACGGATTTGCCTTTGATGATTGAGCGGTTTATCGCCTTACAAGCGATGGGGAGCCCAAGTGCCCGCCAAGAAATTAAAGCACTCAAGCAAGCGGTATTAGCACGACCAATGCCCACTCACCAAGCATTATTAACCGGGTTAAACCTGCTTTCAAAAACCGATATGCGTCAGCAACTGACTCAGTTAACCATGCCAGTACTGCGAATGTATGGTCGATTGGATGGATTAGTCCCACTGCGTGTAGCTGAGGCTGTGCGTCAACTGCAAACCAATAGCCAGACGTCTATTTTTCAAGCCTCTTCGCATGCCCCATTTATGACTGAGCAAGATGCCTTTTGTCAGCAATTGCTCAACTTTGCAAAATAACGGTAAATTTTGTTGCCGATTAGTGAATAAGCGCTAAAAAACCGCCACGATTGGTCGATACATAAGTTATCCCTAACGGTAGCTTAATCGAAGGGGGTGCGACACTGAGGAGGACTCGGTTATGATCGTGTCACCGACTAATGTTAGCGTGCCACTTATCGCCCCGTCAGTGAACGTGCAAACAGAGCAAGCGTCACGAGATAATCGGATACGTGCGCCTGTTACGGCACCGGTAGAGCTCACCAAAAGCCAAGCTGAGCGTAAAACCAAAGCAGAGGATAAGCGGCGTAAACAATCCGCTTGGGATCCTGCCGAGCACCCTAACTATGAGCAAGAGAGTGATCAAGAGTCTAAACAACGACAGCGTGCCGCACTACGCAGTGAGCTGGACAGGTTGTTTGATTTATTAGCACTGTCTTCTTACAGTGAGGAGCAAGGTAAAGGCTATACAATGCGTTTTCGGTTGCCAAAGCGGATCATTGATGCGGCAATAACTGAAGGCAAAATGGCGAAACGACGGACAGTGATTCAATTTCACTATGGCCATGCGATTGCGCCGAATACGCCATCAGAAGTGATAGCGATCCTGTAGTTATCATTGAGCATAAGCTGCAATGATAAGGTGAATAAAAAAATCCCCACAGCCGAGGCTGCGGGGATTTGTTTTTTATCAAGTAGAGCATCACGATGTGCTCATCCCTCTTTCCTTACTTGAAGTACCTTCGAGCCCCCAATCGCATCGTTTGTCTATGCTTATGGGGACTTACTCATTGGTCGCCTCGCTGCCAAGCCAAGTGGGTTGGGGATGCCTGGCGTTATTTTTTCGCTTTCGCAAACGCAGCGGCAAACGCTCCGCCCATCGCACCATTAGAGGGGGCTTCTTCCCGCTCGTGGCGACGAGCATGTGGTGGATTGTGTTGGCGTCCTTGGCTGTGAGAGGCTGGCTTTTGTCCGCGATTCTCTTGTCCTGGCTCGTCGTTTAAACGCATCGAAAGGGCAATGCGTTTGCGCTGTGCGTCCACTTCCATCACTTTCACTTTAACAATATCACCCGCTTTTACCACGTCTCTTGGGTCAGCAATGAAACGGTCAGTGAGCGCCGAGATATGCACTAAACCATCTTGATGAACACCAATATCGACAAAAGCGCCAAAATTCGCCACGTTAGACACCACACCCTCTAAAATCATCCCAAGTTCGAGATCTTTGATGTCATTCACGCCATCAGCAAAGGTCGCGGTTTTGAACTCAGGGCGAGGATCGCGCCCCGGTTTATCCAGCTCTTTAATGATGTCGGTAATGGTGGGGAGGCCAAAATTTTCATCGGTATAGTCAACCGCGCGCAGCGAACGCAGAAACTCACTATTACCAATCAATGATTTAATATCTTGTTGGTTTTTCTCAGCAATGGCTTTTACCACTGGATAGGCTTCAGGGTGAACTGCAGACGCATCGAGAGGGTTCTTGCCATCCATGATCCGTAAGAAACCAGCGCACTGCTCAAAAGCTTTAGGACCAAGGCGTGGTACTTTTTTCAATGTTGCGCGACCGGTAAAGCGGCCATGCTCATCACGATACTGAACAATATTTTGTGCCAAGGCGGCCGATAAGCCAGCAACGCGAGTTAACAGCGCCGCCGAGGCGGTGTTAACATCCACTCCGACGGCGTTTACGCAGTCTTCGACCACCGCATCAAGACGTTTGGCGAGTAAGGTTTGGCTAACATCGTGTTGGTATTGACCCACACCAATCGATTTAGGATCAATTTTTACCAGCTCTGCTAAGGGGTCTTGCAAGCGGCGAGCAATGGACACCGCGCCACGCAGTGATACGTCCATGTTCGGGAACTCTTTGGCTGCTAACTCAGATGCGGAATAAACCGATGCGCCCGCTTCACTGACAATAATTTTTTGTACCTTAAGATTGCCACGCTTAATTAACTCGGCGACAAAATTGTCCGTTTCACGTGAGGCGGTACCGTTGCCGATGGCAATCAGATCGACATTATGTTTACTGACCAGTGCCGCGACGGTTTGCATGGCTCGTTCATATTGGTTTTGTGGTACATGAGGATAAATGGTATCGGTCGCCAGTACCTTGCCGGTGGCATCAACCACCGCGACTTTACAGCCGGTTCTTAGCCCAGGGTCGAGGCCTAATGTCGCCCGTGGTCCGGCCGGTGCCGCCATGAGCAAGTCTTTTAAGTTACTCGCGAAGACGTCAATCGCTTCAATTTCCGCGCGCTCTTTCATTGCCGACATCAGTTCAGTTTCCATATGCATGGACACTTTGATGCGCCATGCCCAACTGATCACTTGCTGACGCCATTGATCCGCGGGGGCTTGACTGAGGTGCAATTGATAATGTTGTGCGATTAAGGTTTCACAATACGAATGGCGTAGGGTTTCTTCTTGCTGAGGGTCGGCATTTAAGCTTAGGGTTAAAAAACCTTCGTTACGGCCACGTAGCATGGCGAGAGCGCGGTGGGAAGGGGTTTTAGCAATCAGTTCGCGATGATCAAAATAGTCTTTGAACTTTTCTCCCGCCTGTTCTTTACCGGCAATCACTTGAGAGACAATTTCAGCGTGGCGAGTCAAATAGTCGCGCAGCTTAGCCAGTAGGTCGGCATCTTCTGCAATCCGCTCCATGATAATCGCTCGAGCGCCATCGAGCGCCGCTTTACTATCGGCAATGCCTTTATCGGCGTCGATGTAGGCGAGGGCCGCTTGCTCTGGATCGAGGTCAGCGTGTTGCCATAAACGATCGGCTAACGGTTCAAGTCCAGCTTCAATCGCAATTTGCCCTTTGGTGCGCCGTTTCGGTTTATAGGGGAGATAGAGATCTTCTAAGCGAGTTTTGCTATCGGCAGCGAGAATCGCTTGTTCCAGTTCTGGGGTAAGTTTACCTTGTTCTTGAATCGATTTAAGAATCGTCTGGCGGCGATCCTCCATCTCTCGTAAGTAGCTCAGGCGGGTATCTAAATGACGCAGTTGCGAGTCATCTAATCCTCCGGTCACCTCTTTGCGGTAGCGTGCAATAAAGGGGACAGTGTTACCTTCATCAATCAGGGTGACTGCAGCGTTGACTTGATTCGGGTTGACATTCAATTCATTGGCAATCTGTAGGCAGATAGCGTGGCTCATCCGTGGTCTCTCTCTTAAACAATCATGCAGCGATTGTACGTAGTCCAGAGTGAGCTGCAATGGCTTTGTGTTGACGTCGCATGATTCACCATGATTTTTGACTTTCCTCACACTGAAAACTGACGCGCTCAGCGTAGCGAATGTGGAGAGAAGAAGATGAGCGCTATGCCCAGTGTGGTGGATTAGGTAAGATAACCAATAGGTTCTGTAATGATGATTGAGGTAGTAGGTGAAAACCAAACTGATTACACGGGCAGGGTATGACAAGCTTAAGCAAGAGCATGATCATCTATGGCATGAAAAACGCCCGGAAATTACCAAGATTGTCACTTGGGCTGCCAGCTTAGGTGACCGCTCTGAAAACGCCGATTACACCTTTAACAAACGCTTGTTGCGCCAAATCGATCGTCGCGTGCGCTACTTACGCAAGTTGTTGCCTGAGTTGAAAATCGTCGACTACTCGCCACAGCAAGAGGGCAAAGTGTTTTTTGGCGCTTGGGTCGAAATTGAAAATGAAGCGGGCGAGACGAAAACCTTACGTATTGTCGGTCCAGAAGAGATTTATGGTGATGCCAAAGACTACATTTCCATTGACTCTCCGATGGCGCGCGCCTTGCTGAAAAAGCAAGTGGATGAAGAAGTGACAGTAAAAACGCCAACCGGTGATAAACTCTGGTTTATTAATGCCATTCGTTACCAAAAATAGTGCCTTCACAGGCTCAGTTGAGCTAGAACCATATGCAAAAAAAAACCAGACCGACTCTGCAAGATATTGCTGATCAAGTCGGCATTACTAAAATGACCGTTTCTCGCTATATGCGTGATCCTAATTCTGTGGCGCAAGTTACCCAACAAAAAATCGCCGCGGTGGTTGAGCAGCTTGGTTATATTCATAACCGTGTGCCAGCGATCATGTCTAAATCGTCTAGTCGGGCCATTGGCATCATTTTGCCTTCGCTCTCTAACCAAGTATTTGCTAACTTGGTTCAAGGCATCGAAGAAGTGACTCAAGCGGCTGGCTATGACACGTTAATTGCTCATACCGGTTATAACCCTCAAGTTGAAGAAGATAAAATCGCCGCGTTTCTTTCTTATCGAGTTGATGGCCTAATTTTAACCGAAACTAACCATAGCGAGCGCAGTCGGCAAATGCTTAAGTCTGCTGGAATTCCGGTGGTTGAAACGATGGAAATCCCCACCCAACCGATTGATATGGCTGTTGGGTTAGATCACGAACAGATCTCGTATCAAGTGGTGCAGCAGATGATTGCCCGTGGCCGGCAGCAGATTGTTTATCTTGGCGCGCGACTCGACACACGAACTCAATTGCGTCGGCAAGGTTATGAGCGAGCCATGCACGAAGCGGGCTTAGCGCCGATACAAGTCTCCACCGGTGAGCATTCTAGTTTTACCTTGGGCGGTATCTTGCTACAACAGGCATTACAACAGTATCCGCAACTCGATGGTATTTTCTGTACCAATGATGATTTAGCAGTCGGGGCGATGATCTATTGTCATCACCACAATATTGCGGTGCCACAGCAGATTGCCGTGGTGGGGTATAATGCGTTAGATATTGGGCAGGCGATTATCCCCCGTCTAACCAGCGTGGAAACGCCTCGTTTGGCGATTGGTAAAAAAAGTGCCGAGTTATTACTAGCGGCACTTTCTGGTCAAGTTGTTGAGCCTAAAGTTTATGATTTGGGCTATCGATTAACTCATGGCGAAAGCTGGTAATCCACTGGCGTGAATGATGTTTAGCTGGTGAATAAAAAGCTCGCACCCTGATCGGCCGAAGTCACGTGTTGGCGGGCGAGGGTGAACAGCTCTCGTCCCCAGCTTTGTTGATCTTGCTCGCTTGGCGTTGGTTGCGCTACGCGTTGGGTTAAATCGGCTAAACAGGTTAGCTCACCTTTGGTGGCATCCAATCTCAGTAAATCACCATCGCGCAGTAAGCCTATCGCGCCACCGCGCAGTGCTTCAGGAGAGACGTGGATCGCGGCGGGGATTTTGCCTGAAGCGCCAGATAAGCGACCATCGGTCACCAATGCGATTTTAAAGCCAGCCTTTTGTACGTTACCGAGTATTGGCATCAATTTATGCAGTTCAGGCATACCATTGGCTGCCGGGCCGCTGTAACGAACCACCACAATGCAATCTTGGTTGAGCTGACCATCTTGATAAGCTTTTTCTACATCGTGTTGTGAATTAAAGACCTTCGCAGGAGCTTCAATCACATGATGAGCGGCTTTAACCGCTGAAATTTTGATCACCGCTTGACCAAGATTACCCTTGAGTACTTTGATTCCGCCGGTTGGTTGAAATTGCTGATGCCGCGCGGCGATCACGCTGGCATCGAGCGTGTCATGACAATCTTGCCAACTCAGTTGCCCTTGTTTCAGTATCGGGCGAGTTAATTGATCGGCAAACTGACCGAAAGCCGGGGTTACGTCGCTATGCAGCAGGTGGCGTTCATGGAGTCGGCTAAGCAGCATAGGCACTCCGCCCGCCGCCTCGAATGCATTGATATCTGCACTGCCATTGGGATAAATATTGGTTAATAACGGCACGATTTGCGACAAGTCGCTGATGTCCTGCCAAGTTAAGAGCAGCCCAGCGGCTCGTGCCACCGCGATCATGTGAATGGTGTGATTGGTACTGCCGCCAGAAGCCAATAACGCAACAATACCATTGACTAAACTTTTCTCGTTAATGACGCTACTCAGTGGCCGATAACTCGGCGTACCGGGTGCCATCGCGGCAATGGCGTTGGCCGCATAGTCGGTTAAGGCATGGCGTAATGGGCTATTCGGTGCCACAAAAGCGGATCCAGGTAACATCAACCCCATGGCTTCAAACACCAATTGATTGGTATTGGCGGTGCCGTAAAAGGTGCATGTGCCGGGGGAGTGATAAGAATTGCACTCCATATCGAGCAGTGCCTCGCGCCCGACTTGCCCCGCGCTGTATTGCTGGCGAATCTCGACTTTTTGTTCATTGCTGATCCCGGTGGCCATTGGGCCGGCGGGAATAAAAGCGGTCGGTAGGTGAGCATAACTGAGCGCGCCCATCAATTGTCCCGGAGCAATTTTATCGCAGATACCAAGCAGTAAAGTGCCATCAAACATATTGTGGCTCAGCGACATCGCGGTGGCTTGGGCTATCATGTCTCGGGAGAACAGCGACATATCCATTCCTGGCTGCCCTTGAGTAACCCCATCGCACATCGCCGGCACGCCACCCGCCACTTGCGCTGTGTGTCCACTGGACTGTAATGCGGCTTTAATGCGCGCTGGGTAATCAAGATACACTTGATGGGCACTGAGCATGTCATTGTAAGCGGTGATGATCGCAAGGTTAGATTTGGTTAAGTCAAGAATGTGCGATTTCTCGCTTTGGCAGGAGGCGGCAATGGCATGGGCCAAATTACCACAAGAGAGACTGGCTTTGCCTTTTCCTGCGGCGAGCTGCTGAGCGGTTCTGGTTAAGAATGCGTGACGAAGTTCACGGCTACGCTGTGCAATTCGTTCGGTGACTTGCAAGATGAGTGGCTGAATCATGGTTACTGCTCCCGAGCTTGTAGAGCGAGGATCGCTTGATTGACCACCTCATCAATGTCACCGTCAATACTGATGCTGAGGACATCCTGCTCCGCGGCGGTGGGGCGCTCTAACGTCGCGAATTGGCTATCGAGCATACCGGTTTTCATAAAGTGCCCCTGCCGGGCTTGCATGCGTTTTAAGATCAGAGCTTTATCGCCATCAAGAAACAAAAAGGTGACGTGCTGATTACCATCTCGGATTTGATCACGATAGCTTTTTTTCAGAGCCGAACAGACAATGATGCCTTGTTCATTTTTGTTTTCTAAGCTAAAAGCAGCGTCACGAATTCGCTCTAACCAAGGAGCGCGATCGTGGTCATCAAGCGGTTGGCCTTGGCGCATCTTTTCAATATTGGCGCGAGGATGTAAATCATCACCATCGATAAATTTTGCCTGCAGACGTTCAGCTATGCGTGCTCCTATGGTGCTTTTTCCACAGCCACTGACACCCATCACAATAATGCTTTTACCGGTCATATCGACTCCTTAATCCGAGATCTGAGCGAGATCTCAATTTTGAACTTTGCCTAACGAATTGGCTTTATCTTAATCGTGTTATCGGTAACATGTTACCCGTAACTTATAGATTTGTGAACCGAAACACAAACATCCCATTCTTGATAAAGGTGAACAAAATGGACCAAATAGCACATAGCCCTACCTATCTGTTGTTGCTCGCCCTTGCGGCGATCGTTGCTTTACTGTTTTTGATCATGAAGTTAAAAGTTCACGCTTTTGCTTCATTAACGTTAGTCAGTTTCGGCACCGCACTGGCGGCTGGTATTCCAGCAGGTCAAGTGGTGCCGAGCATGATGTCGGGATTCGGCGGCACGCTCGCTTCCGTTGCTTTACTGGTTGGTTTAGGAGCCATGATCGGTAAAATTTTAGAAGTGACGGGCGGGGCGAAAGTGCTCGCGGATACCTTGATTGGCCGCTTTGGTGAACAGCGGGCGCCCTTAGCCCTCGGTGTTGCTTCATTACTGTTTGGCTTTCCGATCTTTTTTGATGCGGGCTTAATTGTGATGATGCCGATTTTGTTCAGTGTCGCGAAACGCTTTGGCGGTTCAACACTCAAATACGCTTTGCCTGCGGCCGGTGCGTTTGCGGTGATGCATGCGTTTGTTCCTCCGCATCCTGGTCCGGTGGCCGCTGCTGAGCTACTGGGTGCTGATATTGGTCTGCTGTTAGTAGTGGGTTTGCTGGTGGCGATCCCGACTTGGTATCTTGGCTCGTATCTGTTTGGTCTCTATTGTGGTGAAAAATTTAACTTGCCGCTCTCTAAAGCCTTTTTAAATGCTGAAGTGATGTTTAAAGACAAAGCGGATTTACCGAAATTTTCTACCGTACTGTTTATCTTAGTGTTACCGGTCTTGTTGATCTTTTTGGATACTGGATTAAATACGTTAGCCGTGGCTGGGATGCTGGATGGTCAGCAACCTTGGGTTGAGTTTTTACGCATGCTAGGGAAAACACCGATTGCGTTACTGATCACCTTATTAGTGTGTTTGGCGACCTTTGCTGGTAAATATGGCATGAGCAAGCTAGAAAAACTGTGTACTGATGCGTTAGCTCCGATCTGTGCCGTGATTCTTGTGACGGGTGCTGGCGGTATGTTTGGTGGCGTATTACGCTCTAGTGGTATCGGTCAGGCGCTGGCGGATGTCTTGGCTCATACTGGCATGCCAGTGATTGTTGCTGCTTTTGTGATTTCAACCTGTTTGCGGGTTGCGCAAGGTTCTGCCACGGTGGCCTTGACCACTACCGCCGCGTTAATGGCACCGATTGTCGCGCAAACCACAGGTTTGTCAGAGTTAGACTTATGCTTTATCGTGATTGCTATTGCTGGTGGAGCGACGGTGCTGTCTCACTTTAATGATTCTGGTTTTTGGCTCGTCTCTCGCTTGCTGGAAATGGATGAAAAAACCACGCTCAAAACGTGGACGGTAATGGAAACGCTACTGGGTAGTATTGCGTTTATTATTGTCGCCACTCTTAGCTATCTTCTATAAGGTTTAGGTATGATGACTCTTGAACAGCGCTTGGCGCAGATAAAAATTGTCCCTGTGATTGCGATTAACCATGCTCAGCAGGCGCTGCCGCTGGCCAAGGTATTGATGGACAATGGACTTCCGTGTGCGGAAATTACTTTTCGAACTGAGGCGGCGCAAGAGGCTATTCGTCTAATGCGCGAAGCGTATCCTGAGATGTTGATTGGCGCTGGGACGGTACTGACCACAGCGCAAGTCGATCAAGCTCAGCAGGCGGGAGCGGATTTCATTGTGAGCCCAGGACTTAATCCCACCACAGTGAAATATTGTCAGCAACGTGGTATCGCCATTGTTCCTGGGGTTAATAACCCCAGCTTAGTCGAGCAAGCGATGGAACTGGGGTTACGCACCTTAAAATTCTTCCCTGCCGAACCCTCTGGTGGCGTTGCTATGCTCAAAGCGCTCAGTGCGGTCTATCCGGTTAAATTTATGCCCACGGGCGGTATCAGCGCTGCTAATGTACAGCACTATTTGAATTTACCATCGGTAGTGGCTTGTGGTGGCACTTGGATGGTGCCTACAGACCTGATGGATAAAGGTGATTGGCCAGCGATAGCCAAATTGGTTCGTGAGCTGTAACTTTTCTCTCTTTATTGAAGAGATGTCTAAGCCAACCGTGATGGTTGGCTTTTTTGATCAATCGATATCTTCTTTTATGCATATAAACGTTAAAGATTGAAATAAGAGGCTTTTTTGGTCGCGATTATCCGTTATGATGAGTTGTAGGCTGAAAATAGGTAATAAATGCTAACAATTCTTTAAATTGCTCACCGTGCAACAGTGTTACATTTTGTTTGCCCTCATCTGTGCGGGTGTCATCTCTTTTTAGTGGGATCAGTGGACATGCAAGAAAACTATAAAATTTTAGTGGTTGATGATGATGCGCGTTTGCGTGCATTGCTCGAGCGTTACTTATCTGAACAAGGTTTCCAAGTCCGTAGCGTAGCCAATAGCGAGCAAATGGATCGGCTGTTAACCCGTGAAACTTTCCATTTGATGGTGCTCGATCTGATGCTACCGGGCGAAGATGGCTTATCGATTTGTCGCCGTTTAAGAAATGCCAATAATCTTATTCCAATTTTAATGCTAACAGCAAAAGGCGATGAGATTGATCGCATCGTGGGTTTAGAAGTGGGGGCCGATGATTATTTGCCAAAACCTTTTAATCCCCGCGAACTACTGGCGCGGATTAAAGCCGTATTACGTCGCCAAGTAATCGAAGCACCCGGCGCGCCGAGTGCTGAAGATACGATTGTCGAATTTGGTGAGTTTCGTTTAAATCTGGGCACGCGAGAAATGTTTCGTGGTGATGAAGCGATGCCACTGACTTCTGGTGAGTTTGCGGTATTAAAAGCTTTAGTGACCAATGCTCGTGAACCTTTATCTCGTGACAAATTAATGAATATGGCCCGTGGTCGAGAATACTCAGCGATGGAACGTTCTATCGATGTGCAAATTTCTCGTTTGCGCCG
Organism: Vibrio sp. 11986-1-5; assembly: GCF_963878025.1. Lineage (NCBI taxonomy): Bacteria > Pseudomonadati > Pseudomonadota > Gammaproteobacteria > Vibrionales > Vibrionaceae > Vibrio > Vibrio sp. 11986-1-5. The sequence continues at coordinate 207,009 of NZ_CAWNVW010000051.1, read as the reverse complement.
TATGTTGGAAGTTGACCCAAGCAAACCGCGTTATATTCAAACGGTGTGGGGCTTAGGTTATGTCTTTGTGCCAGATGGTAAATCCGCCAGTTAAGATTATTGTCTGCAGCCAGTGTTCAAGATGTCCACTGGCTGTTATCGTTTTATCCCTCCATTATTCTCACACCTTAGGTGCACTATGCGAATCCGTAGTTCATTTACCCAAACGATTCTGCTGTTTTTTACCCTCTTGGTTGCCAGCCAAGCGTACTCCTATTTTGCGCTGATTAATTATGCGCTGATCCCAAGCTTGCAGCAGTTCAATAAAATTCTCAGCCATGAAATCAGTTTGATGTTGGATGATAGCTTTACCGATGCGGAGCCTAATTTAGATCGATCGCTACGTTTGCGGGTGTTGGAAAAGCTTGGGGTTGAGATCTTTAGTGATGATGGTCCGGCGGCGGATGAGTTTCAACGCGCGATCAGTATCGATTTGATGAGTGATAAAATGAGCGAAGAGCTGGGCTCTCCGACAGAAGTTCGCATGGGCGTGGGAGCCGAAAGCTATATTCTATGGATGAAAATCGAACAGTTACCTGAGCAAATCTTACGTATTCCGCTGACTGAATTACGGGAAGATGATTTTGCTCCCCTGTTTCGTAACAGTATTTTTGTCGCCGTACTGATCTTGGTCGGAGGATGGTTATTCATTCGTTTGCAAAATCGTCCTTTGATTGCGTTAGAAAGAGCCGCGTTGGCGGTCGGACGAGGGGAGATCCCGCCGCCAATTGTCGAGAGTGGGGCCAGTGAAATTCGCGCGGTAACTCGCGCATTTAATCAAATGTCACAAGGCATTCAAGCGCTGGAAGAAGACCGAGCCTTATTGATGGCGGGAATCAGTCATGATTTGCGAACGCCATTGACGCGAATCCGCTTAGCAACCGAAATGATGTCCCCTCAAGACAGCTATCTCGCTGAAGGGATCATTAGCGATACCGAGGAGTGTAACGAGATCATCAGCCAGTTTATGGACTATTTAAAGCCGGTTGATAAACAAACTTTTCAAGCGGTCGACCTCAATGAGATTGCTGGAGACATTGCCAGTTCCGAAGGTGGTTATGAGCTGCACATTGAAACAGCTTTTCAAGCCGCGATTGAGCCAGTATTTGGCAATCCTATTGCCATTAAACGTGCGGTGAGCAACTTAGTGGTGAACGCGTTACGTTATGGCAATGGTTGGGTGAAAATCAGTACTGGGGTAACCGCGGATAAACGCATGGCTTGGGTCTGTGTCGAAGATAACGGCCCAGGGATTGACCCAAGCCAAGTACAAAAAGTCTTTGAGCCTTTTATTCGAGGGGATACTGCGCGAGGCAGTGAAGGCACTGGCCTTGGATTGGCGATCGTAAAACGTATCGTTGGGCAGCATCATGGCGCGGTTGTTTTAAATAATCGTAGCGAAGGTGGTTTGAAAATTCAGCTCAGTTTTCCAACCAAGTAAGCGAGGTAGTCGTCAGTCAGAGATTAAGCCGGTTAGCGCATCGCCAACCGGCTTAATTATTTGAACTCGCTTATGCTTGCTCTGTGACTGTGGTTTCTGACTCTTGGCGAGTCGAGTGCTCCGGCAATAAGAGATTGAGTAGAATCGCGGTAATGCCACCTGCGGCAACACCAGAAGAGAAAATACTTTTGATGATTTCTGGCATAAATTGCAGAATTTCAGGTTTTTGCGCAATGCCTAATCCCATCGAGAAAGACAGTGCCATGATTAAAATCGCTCGGCGATCAAGCTCAACTCGCGAAATGATTCGTACCCCAGCGGCGGCAATCGTGCCAAACATGACAATCGTTGCGCCACCCAGTACCGGCTCTGGAATTAACTGGACAAAGCTTGCTACACCGGGAAATAGCCCAAGTAACATCAGCATCGCCGCGATGAAATAACCGACATAACGGCTAGCAACGCCAGTTAATAATATCACCCCATTATTTTGGCTAAAGGTTGAGTTAGGGAAACTGTTCAGCAGTGCGGCAAGAGCGGAGTTAATCCCATCAGCCAGTACGCCTCCTTTGATACGCTTCATATAGACGGGGCCTTTGACCGGTTCTCCTGAGACTTCCGAGGTCGCAGTGATATCGCCAATCGCTTCTAACGCCGTGATCAAAAAAATCAACACTAATGGAATGAATAAAGACCAATCAAAGCTTAGTCCATATTGCATTGGGATAGGCAGGGCGATGAGGCTACTTTGAGGACGCTGTGTAGTATCGACCATGCCGAGTAAGTAAGCCATGATATAACCGACCAGCATGGCGATGACGATAGAGGCAACGCGAATATACGGATTGCGAGCTCGGTTAAGGATCACGATAAGCGCTAATACGGTGCCCGCTAAGGCGAGTTTATCAAGGCTACCAAAGCTACCATCACTCAGTGTGCTGTAGCCGCCTCCGATAGAGACTAAACCCACTTGGACTAAGGTCAAACCGATTAACGTGACCACGATACCAGAAACTAAAGGGGTAATGATCCGCTGGGCAAATTGCAGCACACGTGATAGTAAAATTTCAGCAAAAGAGGCGACTAAAATGGTACCAAAAATCGCCGCCATCATAGTGGCGATATCCGCTCCGCCCGCTTTCAGCGCGAGGCCCGCGCCAATGATTGGCCCAAGAAAGTTAAAGCTGGTGCCTTGAATCGAGAGCAGTCCTGAGCCAATCGGCCCGAAGGTTCGGATCTGAATAAAAGATGAAAGACCAGAGGCAAACAGCGACATACTAATAATGGTATTGGTTTGATCGGCCGGAACCCCTAACGCTTGGCAAATGATCAGCGACGGTGTGATGACGGCAACGAACATCGCCAGTAAATGCTGGATTGCGGCGAATAAAGTTTGGGGCAAAGGCGGGCGCTCATTTAATTGATAGATCAATTCAGAGGGACGCGTATCGTGTTGGTGACTCATGATGGTATCCTAAAATGACAGTCGATGATGTGCGCTGAATGGGCCGTCACCGTTGAGTTTTTATCACCTGTGATTGCTGTTAATCAGGCTCAACTCTGAGTTGACCAAGCCGGATTCTCTGCTTGCTATAGTCGAGTGCTAGTAGAGACATCGTTATCTTGGTGATTTTGGGCGGGGATTATAGATCCTTAATCAGAAAAAGCAAACGTTTGCTTTTCAATGTATCAATAAGAGGTAACAGACATCATTGTACGTTCAAGTAACACGAAAACGAGAATGTGGTGAATATTAGGCTTTGGCGTAGACTTCGCGCTCACCGAGCCAGCGTTCAATAATCGCATCAGCATGAGTGGGGTAGTGATCATGAATGTGCCGCGCTATTCTTTGTACTTCTGGAATTAAGCGTTGATCACGAACCAGATCGGCAATTTTGAAATCAGCTAATCCGGTTTGTTTCGTGCCCAATAATTCACCCGGACCACGAATTTCTAAATCGCGCTGAGCAATCACAAAACCATCGTTGCTTTCCCTTAATACGGCCAAACGTTTTTGCGCGGTTTTCGATAAGGGTGAACGGTACAGCAGCACACAGTGACTGGCGACAGAACCGCGACCTACTCGGCCACGCAATTGATGCAATTGTGCTAAACCTAATCGCTCTGGATTTTCAATGATCATCAAGCTAGCGTTCGGTACATCGACGCCGACTTCAATGACGGTAGTTGCCACTAACAGGTGCAATTGATTGTCTTTAAAGGCTTGCATCACCTGCTGTTTTTCTGCGGGTTTCATGCGTCCATGGACCAAGCCAATCTTAAGTTCAGTCAACTGGCGCTGTAGTTCTTCAGCGGTATCGGCCGCAGCTTGCGCCTCCAGCACTTCAGATTCATCAATTAAAGTACAGACCCAATAAGCTTGTTTATGCTCATGCAGGCAAGCATGACGAACCCGTTCGATGATATCACTGCGCTTGGTATCCGGGATCGCCACGGTTTGGATTGGCGTGCGTCCGGGAGGCAGTTCATCAATAATTGAAGTTTCTAAATCCGCATAGGCGGTCATGGCAAGAGTCCGTGGGATCGGGGTCGCAGTCATAATTAACTGGTGTGGATAAGCGCCTTGTTTTGCGCCTTTTTCACGCAGCTCTAAGCGTTGATGGACCCCGAAACGGTGCTGCTCATCGATAATGACTAACGCAAGGTGATCAAACTCAACCTGCTCTTGAAAAAGTGCATGGGTACCGACGATCATTTTTGCGGTGCCAATGGCAATCTGCGTTAATTCAGTTTGTCGAGCTTTGCCTTTTAGTTTGCCAGCAAGCCAAGCAACTTGAATACCTAACGGAGCAAACCAGTTGGCGAAGTTCGCCGCATGTTGTTCGGCCAGCAATTCGGTTGGCGCCATCAGCGCCACTTGATAACCGTGTTCAATGGCTCTGAGTGCGGCTAAAGCGGCGACCAACGTTTTTCCGGAACCGACATCCCCTTGCACTAGGCGCATCATTGGATGGGCTTGGCTGAGATCGGTTTCAATCTCTTCTACGACTCGCGTTTGCGCTTGAGTCGGTTGAAAAGGCAGCTGGGCAAGAAATTGTTTTTTGAGTTGACCTTGAGTGATGAGAGGCAGCGCCGCGTCTTGTTGACCTTTGCTACGTACCGCGAGCATAGAGAGGTTTTGCGCTAATAACTCCTCGATGATCAGGCGAACTTGAGCGGGATGACGCCCTTCATCAAATTGGCTCAGATCGATATCAGTAGGCGGGTGATGCAAAATATGCAGCGCTTGAGCAAGGCTGATCTGTTTATCGTACAATCCATCAGGCATCAGTTCTTGTACCGCGGCTTTGTCGAGTAGCGCAAGAGCTTGTTCGGTTAAACTGCGCAGTGTACTTTGCCTTAGGCCTTCCGTGGTTGGATAAACGGGGGTCAGCGTTGCTTCTTCGGGTTGTGCATCTTGTGGCTGAGTATAAAGCTGATAATCGGGATGGATGATCTCCAGTCCGTGATTTCCGGGTTTGATCTCGCCAAACGCATAAATCACCTTACCAATCGCGAAGCTATTTTTCATCGCTGCAGTAAAATTGAAAAAACGCAGCGTGAGAGAGCCATTACCATCACTGATCTTTACGGTGAGCATTTTCCGTCGGCCGAAATGGGTATCTGTGGCGGTGATTTTACCTTGGACTGCTGCCCACAAGCCTGGGTGTAGCTTGACCATCGGATAGATACGTGAGCGGTCTTCATAACGCAGTGGAAGATGAAATAGCAGATCCTGTACATTGCTTAAGCCAACTTTAGCGAGCTTTTCAGCGACTTTAGCGCCGACACCCGATAGGGATGTTAATGGTATTGCGGACAGAAGCTGCGACATAATATCAACCAGTTAATCAGAAATGGTACGTGTTATTCAATCATTGGGCTGTGTATTTGTACAGTTAAATTATGCGCGCTGCATCGCGTCCCACCATTTTTCATCAGCGATGATCTGCCCTTGATCGTCCAATAATGGGTATGCCAGTCCTTTACGTTTGGCGACTTTAGCCAGAACCGGATGACCGCGCTCAAACAAAATACGCTGAATCGTTGCTTGGGATAGGGCGCTTTGTTCGCGGTCATACATCCCAGCTTGCTGACGCTGGCGCTGCGCTTCATATAAGATCAGCGCACTAGCCACCGAAACATTCAAGGATTGAACCATACCCACCATAGGAATAACAATATCATGATCGGCCAATTGCAAGGCCTGTGGCGAGATGCCTGATTTTTCACTGCCGAAAATGATGGCCGTGGGTTGGGTGTAATCAATCGCTCGAAAATCAATAGCGTGCTCGGACAAATTGGTCACCAATATTTGCATGCCAGTCTCTTTTAAGTGGCTGACGGCCTCTAGCGTGCTGTTGTGAGTCTGGACTTCAACCCAGTTACGTGCTCCTGCCGATGTATGGCTTAAGGTACGCATTTGTTCGTTTGGCCATACAGCATGAATCTGGTGTAACCCAACCGCATCGGCGGTGCGGATCACTGCAGAGACATTATTCGGTTTATGGACTTCTTCCAAACAGACGGTTAAGTCGGTTTGACGGGCTTTAAGCACATTTTGAATGCGTTGATAACGTTCTAAATTCATAAATCTATTTATGTGCTCACGCTAATGCGGCACACCTTTTCTTCGTCAGTTTATTGCTAATAAAAAAGCCCTGATTCAGGGCTTTCTGTGCGTTGATGGGTTAGTACTTTCTGCGCCGCACTTTTAAGGCGTTTGGCATCACACGAATTTTTCGCATGATCCCTGCTAAGTGGACTCGGTCTTTGGTGCTTAACAGAACCGTTACTGTATACAAACGGCCATCACGTTCTTCGGTAGAAAGACCGTGGATATTAGAGCCAGTATTGGAAATAACATTGGTTAAATCGGCCAGTGCACCTTGGCGATTATGCATATCCACCGTCAGTTCAGCGATAAAGTCTTGATCGTAATCTTTGGTCCATTCCACCGCCATGTATTTATCCGGCTCTCGTTGATAGCCGCGTACATTTGGACAGGTTTCACGGTGTACAACCAAGCCTCGTCCCGGAGAAACATGAGCAATGATCGAATCATCGGGGATCGGATGGCAGCAATTAGCGAAGGTTAATAAAATGCCTTCTGCGCCACGGATAGGCAATTTTTTCTTCGCCGAACCGTCAGGGTTTTCTGTTTCGTTGAGTTCATCGGCATTACCCAGTAAGCGGCGTGCGATGACGATACTCATTAGTTCACCCAAACCAATCGCGGCGAGTAAATCTTGCTCATTAGCGATTTTGAGTTCGCTTAGGACATGGTTCAGATTTTCTGGACTAATATCGGTCAGTGAGCGCTCACCGAGAGCGTGATTGAGCAGTCGGCGACCTAAGGTGATGGACTCTTCGCGGCGCATGGTTTTCAGTACCTGACGAATTTTAGTCCGCGCACGAGAGGTCACCACATAGTTGAGCCAAGCGGCGTTTGGTCTTGCGCCGGGCGCACTGATGATCTCGACGGTTTGACCATTTTTAAGCGGTTTACTCAGTGGGTAAGGGTTGCGATCGACTCGTGAGCCAACGCAAGTATTACCCACATCGGTATGAACCGCGTAAGCAAAATCGACCGCGGTAGCGCCCATCGGTAGTTCTACGATGCGCCCTTTGGGAGTAAAGACGTAGATTTCATCGGGGAAGAGATCCGATTTTACGTTTTCAATAAATTCAAACGAGTTACCCGCACTTTGTTGTAACTCAAGTAAACTTTGCATCCAACGCTGGGCTTTGACTTGCGCGGTGGTGCCTCCTCGTTCGCCATTGGCTTTATAAGACCAATGAGCAGCAACCCCTTTATCGGCCATTTGATCCATATCTTCGGTGCGAATTTGCACTTCAACAGGGACGCCATGTGGGCCGACCATCGAGGTATGTAAAGATTGATAGCCGTTGGCTTTAGGGACCGCGATGTAATCTTTCACTCGCCCCGGACGAGGCTTATAAAGGCTATGGACTTGGCCCAATACGCGATAACAGGTATCAGCCGAATCGACAATCACTCGAAAAGCATAGATATCCATAATGGTGTGAAAACGCTGTTCTTTAGTCTTCATCTTGTTATAGATGGAATAAAGATTTTTCTCTCGGCCAACCACTCGCGCTGAGAGGTTGACTTCTCGTAAGCGATCTTCAATTTCACTATGGATGCGTTGAATCATCTCTTTACGATTACCACGAGCCGCTTTGACCACTTCTTTGAGGACCCGAAAGCGATTCGGATATAAGGCTTCAAAACCCAGCTCTTCCAGCTCAGTTTTAATATTATGGATACCTAAGCGGTGAGCGAGAGGGGCGTAGATCTCTAACGTTTCACGGGCAATACGACGCTTTTTATCGGGACGCAACGCGCCGAGCGTACGCATATTGTGAGTGCGGTCAGAGAGTTTGATCAAGATAACTCGAATATCTTGCACCATCGCTAGCACCATTTTGCGAAAATTTTCCGCTTGGGCTTCTTTACGATCGCGAAACTTGAGTTTATCCAGTTTAGACACACCATCAACCAGTTCGGCGACAGCGCTCCCAAACTGGGCTTCTAGCTCAGCTTTAGTGGCGGAGGTATCTTCAATAACGTCGTGCAGCAAGGCCGCTTGCAGCGTTTCTAAATCCAAGCGCATTTCCGCTAGGATTCGAGCCACAGCAACAGGGTGGATAATATACGGTTCCCCGCTCGAGCGGGTTTGCCCTTCATGAGCATCTCTTGCCACTAGGTAAGATTGGCGCAGAGCCTCTATTTGAGGCTCTGTGAGATATTCTTGGACAACACTTTTGAGGCTATCGAATAGATACAAATTTCAGGCCTGTCGGTTGAATCCTTGCTGATACAGAATTAGCGGTTATGAACGATGCTACTTACCGCGGCTAACTCTGCTGCTTCTTGCTCTTGTTGCTCTTGACGCTCACGATTATCAAGTACATCTTTCGTGATCAGACCTTCTTCGATTTCGCGTAGAGCGATAACCGTGGTCTTATCGTTCTCTTCCGGCACTAGAGCGTCTTTACCGCCAGTTTGAATTTGACGAGCGCGGCGAGCCGCAATCAGAACTAAGTCGAAACGGTTGCCAACTTTTTCAACAGCGTCTTGAACAGTTACGCGTGCCATGAGAACTCCAAATAGTTAACTAAAATAGGGTTGATTGTAAAGTATACAACCTAACGCTAGCAGATACTAGCGACAGGCGATGCCCAAATTACATCGTCATCCAACGTAAGTCAGCACTGTTAGTGATGGCAACTTTCGTTGGTGGACAAGGCGGAGGTTATTCCGCCAATAAAGCCGCGATCATCGATTGATATTTGGCGGCTTGTTTATCTTGCTTTAATCTTTCTGCGCGTAAGATGGCTTTAAAGTCCATTAGGGCTACATCGAAGTCGTCGTTGACGATCACATAGTCGTATTCACAATAATGAGAAATCTCAGAACGAGCCTCGCTCATGCGTTTGGCAATCACCGCTGCGCTATCTTGTCCACGTGTATTCAATCGACGCTCCAACTCTTCCTTGGATGGCGGTAGAATAAACACGCTTTTGGCGTGAGGCATTTGCTGGCGAATTTGCTGCGCGCCTTGCCAATCAATGTCTAAGAAAACATCAATGCCTTTTTCTAACGTATCTTCTATCCAAACTCGTGATGTGCCGTAGTAATTCCCGAACACTTCGGCGTATTCAAGGAATTCATCTTGCTCAATCAGCGCTTCAAATTGTTCTTTTTGCACAAAGTGATAATGCACGCCATCTTGCTCTCCAGGCCGCATTCCGCGCGTGGTATGCGAGATGGAAACCTTCATCGCATAGGTTGGGTTTCGTTCCAATAGTCCTGCAATTAGGCTAGATTTTCCTGCGCCACTAGGTGCAGAGACGATATACAGAGTACCTTTGCCCATTTATTCGGTTCCACGTTTGAGTTGGAAGATGAGAGAAACGCTATTTTATCATGCTAAATTAACGCTAGTTTTATCTTAAGACTAGCACTGACTGAGTGTAATGCCGTTTAGATCGTGGCAATTTCGGTCAGAAAAATGGACGCGAAGAGTAGCATGATCCAGCGGATCGGCTCAAGTAAAAGCTGTGGCTATCTCGATAGGCGAATCTGTGTACAGAAAAATTTCCTATTGAAGAGAACGATTGCTTAATAAGTAACCCTTGCGAGCTTATCCTGTTTGCGTATAATCGCCGCCCTTAATCTAGCAATTGTTGTTCGATTAAGTAACATTATTAACTGAAGCTGCGGCTTACATTTGGGTTCCCTCGCCCCCAAACCAAACTAAAAAGGTTCAATATGAGTCGGTTTACTCCTGACCAGTTGCGTAAAGCGCTGGTGTATTTAGTGTTATTTCATTTGGTGATTATCGCGTCAAGTAATTACCTTGTTCAACTACCGTTCACACTCTTCGGTTTTCATACCACGTGGGGCGCGTTCACTTTTCCTTTTATTTTCCTTGCTACCGATTTAACAGTACGTATCTTTGGGGCTGGCTTAGCGCGTAGAATTATTTTCTGGGTGATGCTTCCTGCGCTTGCGGTTTCCTATTTGTTATCGGTAATTTTCTTTGAAGGCCAGTTCCAAGGTTTTACGCCACTCAGTGAATTTAACTTGTTTGTTGCGCGTATTGCGGTAGCGAGTTTTATGGCTTATCTACTAGGACAAATCTTAGATGTGCATGTCTTTAATCGTCTCAGACAGATGAAGCAGTGGTGGGTAGCGCCAACCGCGTCAACCCTATTCGGTAATGCACTGGATACAGTGGCCTTTTTTGCGATTGCTTTTTACCAAAGTCCAGATCCGTTCATGGCTGAACATTGGACTGAGATTGCTTTGGTCGATTATGGTTTAAAACTCTTGATCAGCTTAGGTTTATTTGTTCCGATGTATGGGGTGCTGCTGAATTATTTAATCCATAAATTGACCTTGGTTAAACCCGAAACATCAGGTAAACCCGTCAAGATATAAACCATTTAGCCCAGTAGAATACTGGGCTAAATCTACGTAAAGTGACGGAGTAGGTTAACGTTACTGGTCATGCTTTTCTCAAGGGGGAAAACGCTGACCTTCACCGATCTTATCTTTAATATTTGTTTAGTGTCGCTGGCACAATAAAAGCAATAATCGATCATCGGTTGCTAGCTTGTGCCAACCTGAAGTTATGTTTTCTGCTGTCGCTGGTATCAGTAAATCGTCGCTAAAATCAGCGCGAGCACCAGCCTCACAATCCACTACCTGAGGTACGCGCCTCGCACTCATACGTCTTTCAAAAAAATACAAGTCAACCAAAACTAATGCGGGGTAGCGTTGATTGACGCTGGCATTGTTCACATCAGCAGCAACAAAGCGCAGCGTTTGCGGGTAAAGATAACTCCAAGGTCGCCAGCCTGAACTTTCTTGAGCCGTACGTATCACTTCAACGCCAGCGGGTAACAAACTACGCTGATGGCTAAACCAGTTGTACTCCGAATAAATTTGAAAACCCAACATGCCAGCTCCGGCAAAGACTGGAATAATCCACTTGGGCAGTTTTTTTAGCGTTATCGCTCTCAGTAACAAAGCGATACCAGCAGCGCCTAAACCGGCGGAAAACGTGGCAATTAATTCCCAAAACATACGGTCATCCTACCTAAACCTAATGGCTTGCTAAAAATTCGGGCTTTCCGTTGAAAGCCCGAGTGTACAGTAGTGAGTCAATGTTAATCTTGTCACCTTGGTTGTGATTGATTAGTGGTCAATTGCAACACCAGCGCCTTTCGGATAACGAACACTTTCTACCAAGTCTTGGATTTCTTTTGGCGGTGGTGCAGTCACCGCGGATACGGCAAAGGCAACAGCAAAGTTAATCATGGCACCCACAGCACCGAACGACAGCGGCGAAATACCATAACCCAGTGAGCCAAATAGCCAGCTATCCGGCGTATTAGGCAGCATATTAGTACCTGGGATAAAGAACCAACCCAAATAAGTAAAGATGTAGACTAGAGTCACAATTAAACCGGTGAGCATGCCAGCAATGGCTCCTGCGCTATTAATACGCTTAGAGAAAATGCCCATCATTAATGCTGGGAATAGCGTTGCTGCTGCGATACCGAAGGCAAGCGCCACCACTTGCGCGGCAAAGCCGGGTGGATTTAACCCCAGATAGGTTGCCAGTAAGATAGCGCCGGCCATGGATAGCCTAGCGGCTAACATTTCCCCTTTTTCACTGATCCTTGGGTTAATAATATTTTTGATTAAGTCATGGCTGATGGCGGATGAAATCGCCAGTAACAAGCCAGCAGCGGTTGACAAGGCAGCAGCAATACCACCAGCAGCGATTAGGCCGATAACCCAACTGGGTAAATTGGCAATCTCAGGGTTGGCTAAGACCAGAATATCATTGTTAACGGTAAGTTCATTACCCGCCCAACCACGCTCGGTGGCTTTTTCAGCAAAAGCAGGGCTGTCGTTGTACATTTGGATCCGGCCATCATTATTTTTATCATCCCAGCGAATTAAACCCGTTTGTTCCCACGTTTTAATCCAATCAGGACGCTCTGCGTAATTAAGCGCAGGAGCACTAGGACCATCAGGATAAAGGGTGGTTAACAGGTTTAAACGTGCCATAGAGGCAACCGCTGGGGCAGTTAAATACAGTAAGGCGATAAACACTAAGGTCCAGCCTGCTGACCAGCGTGCATCCGCAACTTTCGGTACGGTAAAGAAACGGATAATAACGTGTGGTAAGCCGGCCGTACCTATCATTAATGATAAGGTAAACAGCACCATATTGAGTTTATTGCTGACATCAGCGGTGTAATCTTGGAAACCAAGTTCACGCACGATTTCATTTAATTTTACCAGCAGTGGTACGCCTGATTCAGTATGGGTACTGAACATACCAAACATCGGAATCGGGTTATTAGTTAGTTGTAATGAAATAAAGACCGCTGGAATGGTATAGGCAATGATTAGCACCACATATTGAGCAACCTGAGTATAAGTGATGCCTTTCATGCCACCGAATACGGCGTAAATAAACACGACAGCAGCAGCGATCCAGATCCCCGTAGAAGAGCTGACTTCTAGGAAGCGGGAAAAAGCGACGCCTGCACCGGTCATCTGACCGATAACATAGGTCACGGACATGATAATTAAACACACTACTGCCGTGATACGAGCGCCTTTGCTGTAAAAGCGATCACCAATAAAATCAGGCACGGTAAATTTACCGAATTTACGTAAATAGGGAGCTAGCAACATGGCTAACAGTACATAGCCACCTGTCCAGCCCATTAGGAAAGAAGAGTTGGCATAACCACCGGCCGCCAGTAAGCCAGCCATCGAGATAAATGAAGCGGCTGACATCCAGTCGGCGGCGGTGGCCATGCCATTAGTAATCGGGTTAACACCACCGCCAGCGACGTAAAACTCTTTGGTTGACCCTGCGCGAGCCCAAATGGCGATACCGATGTAGAGAGCAAAGGAGGCACCAACAAACAGTAAGTTAATGGCAAATTGACTCATGAAAATTACTCCTCTACGCCAAATTTTTTATCTAACTGGTTCATCTTCCAAGCGTAGATAAAGATGATCGCGATAAAGGTAATAATCGAACCTTGCTGCGCAAACCAAAAACCCAGATCGGTTCCACCAATATGAATGCCAGCGAGCATTGGCCGCAGCAAGATGGCAAATCCATAAGAGACTAAGGCCCAGATGATCAGGCTGATTGTGATGTAGCGTAGGTTAGCGCTCCAGTAAGCGGCGGCGTTCGTGTTATGATCGTCCATAGTTATGTCCCCTTCCATGTATTTATTATCGAGTAACTTTAAGTGAGTAGTAGTTAGGCAAGGTGTCAACTGACCTCAGTCGAAGGTCAAAGATGACGGAATTGCTGCAAGCAACCAAAGTGAGGATAAACTCCCTGAGTTGCAGGGCACCGTAAATTGAGATGTCATATTCTGACAATTTTCTTTCCAGTGAGCTTGTGCGCGCTTGTTTGCATCGAACGCCATCGCGATCTTCCTTCTTGCATTGTTAAAATATTGTTACTTTGAAGGTTAGCAGGCTTTATGTGGGTGATCTGTGCAACTTTAGTCGTGATGGGAGTGGATTTAATGTGTTGATTTTTATTGTGTTATTTTTTTATTCTTAGATTTTATTGTTGAATAAAGGGAAGGAATTAGCCAAAGGTATAATGATCATCACTGCATGAAGAGGCGATTAAATTGAATTTTTTTGTCCAAACAGTCATTTGTTTACATAAACTTTTCGTTACTGTGTCATAAAGTAGTGCACAATATAGGCCAAGAGACAATGGGTTAGGGCGATATCATTAATCGATGATAGGAGGATACGTGGACGCAGTTACCATTAATAGTTTTTTTCTGATTGGAGCATTACTGATTGCATTAAGCGTTTTGCTCAGCCCCGTATCATCAAAATTAGGCATTCCAATTTTATTGGTTTTTCTCGCGGTCGGAATGTTGGCTGGGGAAGATGGCTTAGGGGGGATTGTCTTTGATAATTATCCTTTAGCGTATTTAATTGGTAATTTGGCGTTGGCGATTATTTTGCTTGATGGTGGGATGCGCACTCGGGTAGCGAGTTTCCGCGTTGCTTTGTGGCCTTCGATTTCTCTCGCCACTTTTGGGGTGGCGATTACTACTACGCTGACAGGATTGATGGCCATGTGGCTATTTGATCTGACGTTATTGCAAGGTATTTTGGTCGGCGCGATTGTTGGCTCGACGGATGCGGCGGCGGTATTCTCATTACTGAAAGGCCGTAGTCTAAATGAGCGGGTGGGAGCAACACTCGAAATTGAATCGGGTACCAACGATCCGATGGCGATATTTCTTACTGTGACTCTGATTGCTGTTTTGGGTAATCAAGGTTTGGATTTAAGTGCTGGATTTTTAGCACTGAGTTTTGTCCAGCAATTTGGTGTTGGTGCATTGATGGGATTGAGTGGTGGCTGGCTACTGTGGAAGTTGATCAATCATACTCAGCTTCCTGAAGGACTTTACTCAATCCTAACCGTCAGTGGCGGCTTAATCATCTTCGCTTTGTCCAATGCGCTTGGTGGTAGTGGCATCTTGTCGATTTACTTAGTCGGTTTACTGCTCGGTAACCGCCCAACTCGTGGCCGCCAGTCAATTTTAAACGTATTGGATGGTATGACTTGGTTGGCACAAATCGGTATGTTCTTGGTGCTCGGGCTATTAGTCACTCCTTCTAATTTGCTGGATATCGTTTTGCCAGGACTGGCCTTGGCTTTTGGGATGATTGTCTTTGCGCGGCCTCTGTCGGTGTGGATCAGTTTGCTGCCGTTTAAAAGTTTTACCGCTCGTGAAAAATGGTTTGTCTCGTGGGTAGGGTTGCGCGGCGCGGTGCCGATTATTTTGGCCGTGTTTCCGATGATGGCCGGATTACCAGACGCTCAGTTGTATTTTAACCTCGCCTTTTTCGTGGTTATGGTGTCGCTGATCGTGCAGGGCGGCTCATTAACTCAAGCGATGAGCTTGGCTAAAGTTGAGTTGCCGCCCAAACCTGAGCCAATTTATCGTACTGGTGTAGAGGCCTTTCCCGCTAGCCAGTGGGAGTTGTTTGTCTATCGCCTTAAAGAAGATAAATGGTGTATCGGTGAACCACTACGCAACTTGTTTATGCCGGAAGGGACTCGAATTGTCGCAGTGTTTCGCGATCAACAATTGCTTTACCCATCCGGTAGCACTCAGTTGCAAGAGGCGGATATTCTCTGTGTTTTAGGTCAAGAGAATGATCTTCCAGCCTTAAGTCAACTGTTCAGCGAAGCGCCAGAAAAAGCCTCGTTGGCTCGCTTCTTCGGTGATTTTTTCTTGGACATTAATACTAAGTTGGTCGATGTTGCGCTGTTATATGGTTTAGATTTAGGTGAGCAATCGGCAAGTCTGACGTTGAAAGAGCTGGTTGCTGAGCAGTTAGGTAACAGCCCTGTGTTGGGGGACTATTTTGAATGGTACGGTTTGCAGTGGGTAGTCGCGGATGTGGTCGATTGGCAAGTGACTAAGGTCGGTTTACGCTTACCTGCCGAAGAAGAAGAGTCCACGGAATAAGGCCTATAGCTAATATCGAGAGCCGGCAGTGGGCGCTGATAGCGACGCGCACTGCGGGTCAACTACCATTCGATTTGTTTGAGCAAAATGACTGCTTGAGTTCGGTTGGTGACGTTTAACTTACGGAAAATTGCCGTCATATGGGCCTTAATCGTTGCCTCGGAGACGTTGAGTTCATAGGCGATTTGTTTATTCAATAAACCGTCGGAGAGCATCCCTAACACTTTATATTGTTGGGGAGTGAGCGTGGCGATTTTCTCGGCTAAGTCATTACCTTGATTGGGGATGTCGACCAATCCTGCCGGGAAATAAGGTTCGCCATTGAGCACCTGATTAAGTGCGCTGATCAAGCTGCGCATATCGCTGGATTTAGGAATAAAGCCAAACGCACCATGATGTTTGACTTGAGAGACTATCGCTGATTCTTCACTGGCAGAAATAACCACGATGGGCAGCTCAGGGTAAAGAGTGCGCAATTGAATCAAGCCCGACATGCCATTGGCTCCGGGCATTTTCAGGTCGAGCAGCAGTAGATCAACATCCGCTTGCTGGCTTAATAGGTTCAATAGGGCGTCTAATGAGTCTGCTTCAAGCAAATGAGCGCCGCTGATCGCCATATGCACCGATTGAAATAGCGCATTACGAAACAGTGGATGATCATCAGCGATAATAATGGTGTAGGTCGAGTCCATGACGTTAATTACTTTTGAACATTTAGTTACAGAAATTATTGTCTTGTTTGTTGATAGTCACAATGGCGATGAACTAAAAGTCTGAACTGTATCGCCTTTTTATTGTGCTCAATGAAAAAAGCGTCAAATGGGTAAGCACTTGACGCTGAATGATAGGCTTCGTTTACGAGCTACTTTTTAACTTATTAGCTGGCCGGTTTCTCAAACACCGCGACTGACCAAGCCGGAACCGATAACTTACCGTTATTGACACTGGCTCCTGCGCCAATCGAGTTCGCGCCTGCTGCTTGCTGAATGCTGTGCTGCTGATAGCCAGTAGCGTCAAAGTTGGCAAAGTGTGCTAAAGGTTCTGGTGAGGCGTTAATCACTACCAGCAGACCTTGGCGCTCGGCATCAATCGCACCATCAAAACGCTCACCGCTATTATCAATGCTCATGACAATCACACCTGCAATCTGCTCACTACCCGTGTTGTGGAATTTGACTCTTTCGATAATGGTTTCCCCTTTACCCAGAGTGAACAGGCCGGATGAAGCGCGTAATTGAACAAGCTCATGGAAATAACCTTGCATGGTTTCCATATCGGTTTTATCTGGTTGAGCGTTAGTACCTGCTCCGGTTATCACATCTTCAATTATCTTCCAGTTTTCGCCATCTTTATCTTCACGAGGTAAACCGATATTCCAGTTGTGAGTGTCCATGGTGAAGTCGACGCGGTTATACCAATCTCCAGAGTCGTAAGAGTCACGCTGCATCGATTTAGAGCGTAAGATCTCGCTACCCATATGAATAAACGGTACCCCTTGACCTAATATCGCTGTGGATAAGCTCACTGCTTGCATGCGCACGCGCTCATCGGTGGTAACACCATAGGCAATCTTGAATTGGTTATTGTCCCATAAAGTTTGATTATCATGTTTGGAAACGTAGTTCTGTATTTCCCAAGCATCTTGCGCATAGCCTGTGGGCTGGCCGTTGTATTTGAGGTCAAAACCCTTGATTAGTTGGTCTTCGCTATCGGTAAATGTAAAATCTTTTAAGTTACCAGCCATACCAACTCGCACAATATCCGCCAAATGTAGCGCGGTGGCACGGTTATTGTCTGTAGCTAGATCATTAGGCAGAACATGGATACCATTACCAAAGCCTTGGTTACTACGTAGGAATTCTTGGCTATCAAAGGGGCCGCCGCCACGTACAGCATCCCGTAGGCGATCGGAGAATGAACCGATCCCCGTACCGGCTAAGTTGAGCTGTGTCGCTTGCTTGAATTGACGATCATTGGCCACTTCACCAAAGTTCCAACCTTCACCATAGAAGTAGACCTCAGGATTGGCCTGTTGCGCTACTTTGAAAGTGCCTAGAATTTGCTCAAGTGGGTGATGGCCCATTAAATCCCAACGGAAGGCATCAATTTTGTATGCTTTGGTCCAGGTATAAATCGAATCATCAATCAATTTCGCAAACATCCGATTTTCTGGTGCGGTATTCGAGCAGCAGGTAGAGGTTTCTACTTGACCAGAAAACTCGTTCAAGCGTTGGTAATACCAAGGGACAATTTTATCGAGTACCGATTTATCTGAGACGCCAGCTTCATTGGTGTGGTTATAGGCAACATCCATAACCATGTTCATACCAATCTCTTGTTTTACCGCCATCACCATCTGACGGAACTCTTTAATGCGCGTTGTACCATCAGGGTTGGTTGAGTAAGAGCCTTCGGGAACGGTAAAGTGGAAAGGATCATACCCCCAGTTAAAGCTATCGACATCGCGCACAAAGCCATTTAGGCGTTGCACCACAGGGTTTTGTTTATGGTCATCGCCTTTTAGCTGATGGAATACGGCCGAAATGGTTATCTCAGTCGCACAGTAAGTACCAAAAGCGGGATCGTTTTGCACCGCGGGCTGTAATTGACACAGTTTACTGAATGGCTGATCAATATCGGCTACTTTGGTTGGATCTTCATTAATGGTAGCAATATCAAACACCGGCAGTAGATGTAGGTGGGTGACTCCTGATTCTGCCAATTTTTGCAGATGTTTAACGGGTACGGTATCTGATTGAGCAAAAGCAGTAAATTTACCACGGTGGGCTTTAGGTGTGCTGTCATCTAAAGCGGAGAAATCGCGCACATGAGCTTCATAAAGCACAAACTGAGCAGGGTTGGTTTGCGAATGAGGCGCTTTTAAGTCCTCCCAACCGGCAGGTGTAAGATCAGGATGGTTGAGATCCACCACTTGGCTATATTCTGAGTTCATCGCCAAGCTAAGTGAATACGGGTCCGTAACTTCATAGCGTTCCACTCTATCCGTGGCTGGATGATAAACCGTTACTTGATAGCGATAAAAATCGCCATGTTTTAGCTCCGTCTCTTCTACTGACCAACTGCCTGATTTAGCATCAAATTCCATTGCTATAGGAGCTTGGGCTTTTTTATCAGCACCATAAGGGATCAGCTTGACGGATTGAGCGGTTGGCGCCCAGAGACGGAAAGTGGTTGTATTACCATTCGTTAGTGCGCCGTATGGCAACTTGACAGCTTCATCGGCATAGAGAGCATCCAAGGCACTGGCGGGTTGCACTTCTGTCGCTTGAATTACCCCCTGATGATCACTGGCGACTAACCAGAGCTGACCTTTGAGTAATTGTTTCAATTGTTCTTCGCTATAGTCAAAACTAAAACCAACAAAGTCATCTTTGAGATGGGGTTTTTCTGATGTCCAATCATTGGCGGCTTTAAGCTTAGAGGTGAACTGGCTATCAAAACCAGTCACCGATTTGCTGGCGGAATCAAAACGAAGCTCACCTTGCGCTGAGTGATAGAGTGTCACTGAGGTCGCCTCTTTATTGCCGACTAATACCGTCTTAGCGTCAGCAAATATAGCACTGGCACCGATGATATCCACTTGGCCTTGTGGCAAGCGTGCTAATGGTTGATAAAAGACTTTATTGGTGCCTTTAAATAGCATCCCAATCGCTCCAATGACCCCTTGTTGAGCAAACTCAAACTTCAAGTTGTCGGTTTGGTAATCGCCATTGCCGTTAGTGTTGGCGATAAGGTTTATACAATCACCATTGTTGTTTATGGGTAAGTCCCAATAAGCACCATAGGTTTTACTCAATCCACTCGGGCGGAGTCCAGGCCAACTTGTTTCTTCGGCATCGTAACTGCTGCATTCACCATTTTTATCGTTCCAAACATGCAGTGTAAAATCGCTTTCGTCACCATCTTGGCTATTAAGGTAAATACGTAATGTATCTTGTCTTAACTCACTTCTAGCAATTAACTCAGGGTAAACGGCGGCTACTCCTTGTTGAGTATAGACGCTGGCATTTTTCCCTAGTTGGGTTAAGTCAATTTTCGTATCAAGTTCACCCAGTGGTTTATCGTTACCAAAGTGAGGGATCATATTGATGCACTGCGAAGCATCTTGCCTGTAGGGTAGGTGCCAGTAAGCTCCGAAGGTGGCATCAATCCCATTTGGAGCGAGACCATTATTCCACTCGGTATTGCTTCCTGCATAGGAACGACAATGGTTATCGTTCCATACGTGGAGAGTGAGCCCCTGATAAAGATCGTTATCGCTAGTTTGACTACGTAATGTGGAGTCAGCTTTATAAAAAACGGTGACGGTTTGTGTTTCTGCGGCGATATCATCATCCGATGACGAGTTACAACCGACCAGTAAACTGCCTGCTAAAATGGGCAGCATAGCTTTACTTAATGCCGAAAAATTAGGTTTGTTCACGTTCTAAGTCCCTAGTTTTCTATCTAATCTATAAAATATTTAATTAACAACGTTATAGAATTAGTCAGGTTATGAGTTCACTGGACATGCTAGGGATAAGCAACCTATACAAAATGTGAGCCATCGCGATAAAGATTTTTTAGAGCGATAAAAATTACAATCTACGAACCATTATCACGCTTGGTAGGGTGATTGACTTTCGAAAAGCGCACACTTTGCAGGATGAGTAGGGGGGATGAGTGGCGGACGTTTGTCGTCATTGTCCTACTTATTGCGATTCTGTGGGTAATAAGTCAATGTTATTGATTTTTATATTTACCGTAAACAGCGTGTGGTATCACAAAAAAGGGAGAGATATTTAATCAGTGAAATAAAGATGGCAGATAAATCGATGGGGATTTATCTGCCAAACTGATTAGAGTTGGAATTTTTCTAAATGAGAAAGAAACGGATGCTCGGCCATAAAGCCAGTGATACGCGCTTGAGGTAGTCGGTTTCCTTGTCCATCCCAGAAATCGATGGTCGGCAAACCAAGTACTTGCAGATGTTGTAAGAGTTCAAAATCTTCTGGCTCACTACGGGTAACATCTACTTGCAGTAACACAAAGTTTTCTAACTGTTCTTCAACGGCGGGCTGATGAAAGGTATAGCGCTCAAACTCTTTACAGGCCACACACCAGTCAGCGTAAAAATCGAGCATTACCGGTTTTCCGGCTGCTTTAGCGTCGAGCAAAGCTTGGTTAAGCTGCTCGACAGTTTTAATTGGTTGAAACTGAATGCTGGCTTGTTGAGTACTGTAATGATTGGGATTCAGCCAATAACTTAGCAGTGGTTGAGCGGAGAATAACAGACCGAGGATGGCAATAATACCAATTAGGCTTTGCTTCCAACCCGCAAAAGGTAAGCTATTTTTTGCATGGTATAGCCAACCGAATGCGCTTAATCCTAACGCCGACCATAATATCGTGCTCCATAAGCTAGGGATAATTCTCTCCAGTAGGAAAATCGGCGCCGCGAGAAGCACAAAACCAAACAACACCTTAATGCGATTCATCCAGTCGCCGGCTTTCGGCAGTAACTGATTACCGAACACGGCGACAACAATTAAGGGGATTCCCATACCTAATGCTAATGCATAAAGCGCTACGCCTCCGGTAACTAAATCGCCACTTTGTGCCACATAAAGCAAAGCTCCGGACAGTGGCGCGGTAGTACAAGGTGAGCAGACTAAGCCTGAAATCGCCCCCATCATAAATACCCCGCCAAGGCGCCCACCTTGTTGGCGCTGACTGAGGCCACTTAACCAAGTTTGTAGGCTACTCGGCAGTTGTAAGCTATATAAACCAAACATTGATAACGCTAAGGCAACAAACAAGACGCTGAGTGTGATTAACACATAAGGGTGTTGTAACGCGGCTTGAAATTGCAATCCGGCCGAGGCCACCACTAAACCTAACAATGTGTAGGTTAGCGCCATCCCTTGTACATAGATCACGCTCAATAACAACGCTCGACGTTGTGAGATAGCTCCGCCACCAAGTACGATGCTGGTTAAAATCGGATACATCGGCAGTACACAGGGAGTGAACGCCAAGCCAATACCGAGTAATAAAAACAGCAGTGGAGTCCAAGCGCTGTGCGCTAATCGATTCGCTAAAGAATCTTGTTGTGAAGCTGGATGGTTAGCTTCGTTAACGGCCGCACTGTTCTGCACCGCTGACGACGTTGCGGATATAACGGTTGAGCTAGAGATAGGTTCGCTGGATGTTTGGCCGATTATGGGTTCAAGATCAATAACCCGAGTTTCAGGTGGATAACAAAAGCCTGCCGCTGCGCAGCCTTGGTAGCGCACGGTCAATGTAGCACCAGATTGGGCATTTTTCAGTGATACGTTTATCGACAGTGGGGTGTCATAAATCATCACATCGCCAAAAAATTCATCGTGATATGGCTGCGCTTGCGGTAACACGTAATCGCCCAATTGGGCGTCGTGAGCTTCAATCGTTAGGCTACTTTGATATAAGTAGTACCCCGGCTTGACTTGCCAATCTAAAAATAGCTGATCAGCTTGTTGGAAAAAAGACAGCGGAAAGGCTTGTTCGACCGAAGCGAAGCGCGAGGACCCGTTTAAATCAAACGAAGGATTTACGGTCAATGTGGCCAATGCTGGCGTACTGATTGCTGTACTAAGCAGCAGTAAAAGAGAAATAAATAGACGCATCATCACTACAACATCCAAAACACGATTGGCTTTACTATATAGACAATGGGTTGGAAGATACAGTGCAGCGCTGGGGTTAGGCCACCCCTAACCGACTTTTGACAATTCGCTCACAGGCTTCGACACGATTGGCGTCGCGCGGAATCACGAGTACGGTATCATTACCGCCCACGGTACCAATGATTTCGCTGTGCGGATCGATATCAACCAAACGAGCCACTAACTGAGCGCTACCCGGATGAGTTTTGACCACAACCACGGATTGGTTGTGAGTAATAAATTCAATTTGCGAAGCAATCGAAGATTCAACGCGTACTGGCGCGGTTTCTACCGTGATGCAATACACTTTTTTGCCACAAGCATTACGGACTTTGACCACGCCGAGCTGAGAAAGTAAGCGTGACACGGTGGATTGGCTAACGCCTTCAAAACCGAGCTCAACGAGGCGTTCACGTAATTCATGTTGATTGGCGAAACTTTGTTGTTGCAACAGTCGTTTGCAAGCCGCAGTTAATGAGCGTTCATCAGCATCAATGTCTGGTATGGTTCGGTTCACGGTCGAGCCCTCGTTCAATGGTTAAGCAAATATCATTCTGTAACTGAGCATATCACTTATTGATTAACGGCTTATTGCGGAAGATCACCAAATAAAAGACTGTATTATGATGATAAGCTAGTCATTTAGATTAATGAGTGAGGTAAGTGATGATACTCACGAGCCGGACTCCGACTCGTGAGTAAATCAGCAGAAATATCAATCAATCGCCCAGTGTCGCTACCATGACCGCTTTGATGGTATGCATGCGGTTCTCCGCTTCATCGAATACGATCGAATGTTCAGATTCGATGACTTCATTAGTGACTTCAACCCCTTGTTTTAGTTCTGGGTAAGCTTGGGCCAACTCTTTGCCGACGGTGGTATCTTCACCATGGAATGCGGGCAAGCAGTGCATGAATTTCACATGTGGATTGCCCGTGGCTTTAATCATATCCATATTCACTTGATACGGCAGCATTAATTGGATGCGCTCAGCCCATGCTTCTTTGGCTTCACCCATCGAAACCCAAACATCGGTATAAAGGAAATCACAACCCATGACGCCTTCTTGCACATCTTCAGTTAGGGTGATTTTTGCTCCCGTTTCTTCAGCAATTGCGCGGCAAGTGGCAACCAGTGATTCTGTTGGCCAGAATGCTTTTGGTGCTACGAGGCGAATGTCCATGCCCATTTTTGCTGCGCCGACCATTAATGAGTTGCCCATGTTGTTGCGTGCATCACCTAAATAAGCAAACTTGATTTGATGCAGTGCTTTACCTCGGCCGTGTTCGAGCATGGTCATAAAGTCAGCGAGAATTTGTGTTGGGTGGAATTCATCGGTCAGTCCATTCCATACAGGCACACCGGCATACTGGCCGAGTTCTTCGACAATCTCTTGGCCAAAACCGCGGTACTCAATCCCATCGTACATCCGCCCTAAAACGCGAGCGGTATCTTTCATTGACTCTTTGTGGCCGATTTGCGAGCCAGAAGGACCAAGGTAAGAAACTTGAGCCCCTTGATCAAAAGCCGCGACTTCAAACGCGCAGCGAGTGCGAGTGGAGGTTTTTTCGAAAATTAAGGCAATATTTTTACCTTTTAGGCGAGGTTGTTCATAGCCATTGTATTTGGCTTTCTTTAGCTCAATCGATAAATCTAATAAATGCTGGATCTCTCTTGGCGTGAAATCGAGTAATTTTAGGAAGTTACGGTTACGTAAGTTAAAAGCCATGATCTTATCCTCGTTAAAGAGCGCTGCTATTGTTCGGGCTAGCGCCGAATAGTCTGCTGATGTGACGTACGCGTGCAATGCGAATTCTGGATGGCATAAACACGTTGAAAATTATCTCAGGGTTAGTCTCGTTATTGGTCGCGAGTAATGTTAGTACCTGCTTTGCCTTCTAAAATGGCTAAAGCATCATCCAAGGCTCCAATACCGACCACGCTGCCCCCTTGTTTAATAAACTCACAAGATGCTTGAATCTTTGGTCCCATTGAGCCTTCATCAAATTGATAGTTAGCCAGCTCGCTAGGCGTTGTACTACGCAAAGCGTGTTGAGTGGGCGTGCCCCAGTCGAGATAAACTGCATCGGCATCGGTTAAAATAAGCAGTGCATCGGCGCCAATTTGTTTGGCGAGAAAGGCGGCTGACATGTCTTTATCGATCACGGCTTCCACACCAACCAGCTTGCCATGCTGATATTTCACCGGAATACCACCACCGCCAGTACAAATCACTAAATGACCATCCGCAATTAGGGTATTGATGGCTTGATGTTCGACAATGCCAGTAGGTAGCGGGCTGGGTACTACGCGACGGAAATACTGGCCATCAGGTTTTACTGTCCAATGGTATTTCTCAGCTAAAGCTCGCGCTTCTTCGGCTTGATAAACCGGGCCAATCGGTTTGGTTGGATTAGCAAACGCAGGGTCATTGGCATCAACGGTCATTTGAGTCAACATACAAGTGACGTTGCGCTCAGGAAGTAGATTTTTGAACTCTTGCATCAGCATATAACCAATCATGCCTTGGGTTTCGCTACCTAATACATCGAGTGGGTATGGGTTAACTTTTTTGTATTCCAGCCCTTGTAGTGCTAATAATCCGACTTGTGGACCATTACCGTGTACCAGTACCACATTGTAATGCTCGGCAACTTTCGCGATGGCTTGTGCGGCAATCTGAATGTTGTGGCGTTGAACATCCGCTTCTAATGGCTCGCCGCGACGAAGTAAGGCATTGCCTCCTAAGGCGACGACAACAGTTTGTTTTGTCATAGTCATTTCTCTCGTTGGTCAATGGGAGAAGTGTTGTTCTCCCATTTCACTCGCCCTAATTTAGATATCATCACGTTCAATGGGGCAGCTCATGCAGCGAGCACCACCACGGCCACGGCCGAGTTCATCACCTGGGATAGGCAGTACGGTAATGCCAGCTTTGTCGTATTTTTCATTGGTATAAGTATTGCGTTCATAGCCAATGACCACCCCTGGACGAACCGTGAGTACGTTGTTAGCGTCGTTCCATTGCTCACGTTCTGCTTCAAAGCTATCGCCACCTGTGGTGATCATCTGTAGCTTGTCGACACCGAGTGCACGCTCGATAGTATGGATATAAGAGGCTTGTTGTGTAGCCTTAACTTTGCCAGAAGCATCGCCGGTTAAGCTCCAACAATTCACATCATCTGGAATCACATTCGGGTAGACAGAGAAGGTATCTTCGCGCATGTGAGTCATTACTGTGTCGAGATGCATACAAGAGCGATCTTTGGGTAACTCAAGGGCAATCACTTGTTTGGCTTGACCATGTTTAAACAGCGCTGAAGCCAGTTGTTCTACCCCTTGTGGTGTGGTGCGCTCAGACATGCCGATTAATACCGCGCCGCATCCGATGACTAAAACATCACCGCCTTCGATGGTCGATTTGTCATAATTGCGTTCTTCATCACCGAAGTATTTGATGAAGTCTTGACCAGCGAAGGTTGGGTGCCAGCGATAAATCGCTCTTAGATGGTTGGTTTCGCGTTGACGAGCCACTTTAGCCATTGGGTTAATGGAGACGCCACCGTATACCCAGCAGGAGGTATCACGAGTAAACAGATGGTTTGGCAATGGTTTGATAATAAAGTCATCCGCTTTATGCATCGATTGCAAAAGAGACGATGATTGCATCGGGAATTGGCCATAAGACAGGCCACCGGTTAGGATTTTGGCTAATTCAATATGTGGTAAATCATTAAGGAAGCAGCGAACATCGTTGGCAAACGTTGGTCCAAAACGATTATCTGAGATTTGTGTATGTAACAACCACTCTTTGGCTTCACTCACATCGAGGGTTTCGGCGAGCAAATTTGTTAACAGCAAAACCTCCACTCCTTGATCACGGAGGGTTTGGGCAAAAATATCGTGCTCTTTACCTGCGCGTTCAATATCTAACACATCATCAAATAATAAGTCGTGACAGTTAGAGGGGGTTAAATGAGTTAATGCACGTCGTGGACGATGAATTAAAACACGGCGTAATTGACCTACTTCAGAACCTACGTATAACTTACTCATAATCGTATCTCTCTTATTTTGTATACCTTAATTAACTAAAGGTATAATTATTCTGTAGGGTGTTTGAGGGAGATTGAAATTTATATTTAAATTCATCTCTTTGTTCTGTATTTAATATTACCCTGTACTTGTGTTCTTTCTTGGATATGGCTCACAGTTTACTTTTTATATTAATTTGCTATTTGGAATGACTTATTAACAAATATTATTCATTTGATAAGGTTTAAATCGGCGGTTTTTTAATGGTTTTTTATGGAATAAAATGCTTTTGATTATTGCTCATTGGCCGATTTTCAGCCTGATAGCATTTGATTTGGAAATATTATGCAAATAGTGAAAGTATCAGATAGGCTTAAGGTGGCGAATTTATTCATTATTCGAGATTAGATAACGGTTTTTCTGGTTTGATTTGTTCTAATGTTAACAAAATAAGCGAGGAAAGATTGATCTAGAACAATTATAAAATGCTGGTGATTTACTGGTATTTGAATTAACAGGTGAATTTAATTCATGGTTTGATAAATAAAACTAATTAATCGCAATGCAGATCGTTTTTGGCAACGTTACGATAGTGGATAATAGAAAAGCAAAAAGCCGCACCCGATAGCGTGCGGCTTTGTAGAATAAGAATATTATCAAGTAATGTGATTTTATGGTTTTGTTATGGCTCAGATGGCGTTGATTACGCTGCGTTCATATGAAGCTTTAAAGTAACACACCAATACTGAGCATAATCATAATAAACACACACAAAATACCCAGTAATGGCGCGACCCACTTAATCCAGCGGACATAAGGGACACGAGCAATGGCTAAGCCGCCCATGACTACCGCTGACGTTGGAGTGACTAGGTTGACTATTCCAGATGCAGATTGGTATGCCGTGACCACCAGATCGCGACTAACGCCAGCAAAGTCTGCCAGTGGTGCCATAATCGGCATGGTTAATACAGCCAGACCAGAAGACGATGGAACCAAGAATGATAATAAAATCTCTAGCCAGTACATGACGTTAATAAACATCACTGACGATAATCCAGTAACGATATGTTCAGCTGAATTCAGAATCGTATCAGTGATCATGCCTCGGTCCATGACCACGACAATACCCCGCGCAATACCGATGATTAACGCGACGCCAAGTAAATCACGTGCACCATCAATAAAGCTACTGGTAAATTCTTCTTCGCTCATTCTGGCCACAAGACCAATCAGAATCGTTGAACCCAAGAACATCGCTGAGATCTCAGCCATCCACCAGCCGGCAACGGATACGCCATAAATCATCACGGCAAATGAGAGTGCAAAGATGGCTAAAATAATTTTACGAGTGGTGGTGAAAACTAAGTTTTCTCCGCTACGGTTACCTAAAAAATGCGCTTGGTTTTCTTCATACTTATCATAAACAATCGACTTACTTTGATCAGCGCGAACCATTTTCGCATAACGCATGACGTACATGACACAGATGATCCAGCCCACTAATAAAATCGCAAGACGCAGGAAAATACCATCGGTAAAGGGGATCCCTGCCGCATTGGCAGCAATCACGGTCGCGAAAGGGTTAATGGTAGAGCCCAACGTTCCTATACCAGCGCCCAATAGAACAGTAGCCGCTGCGACGACGGGGTCAAAACGAGCTGCCATCATCACTGGCACCAATAGGGTATAGAAGGGGAGTGACTCTTCTGCCATGCCATAAATAGTGCCACCTGCGGCAAAGAGGGCCATCAAGATGGGGATCATTAATTCTTCTCGCCCTTGTAAACGCGAGGTGACTCGTTCAATACCCGCATCTATGGCTCCCGTTTTGGTCACCAAACCAAGAAAGCCGCCAATAATCAAAATAAATAGCGATACATCAATGGCTGCCGCTTCATAGGTATTATGGTCATAAAATCCGTCAATGGGAGCAAGGAGGACATCAAGAATACCTTGTGGGTTACCTTCTGTAGGAGCATAGGTGCCAGCAATGGGGACTTCTTTACCGAGTTCTTCGTTGATGGTTCGTTCGTACTGACCCGCGGGGACTATCCAAGTTAATAAGGCTACAAAGGCAATTAATAAAAATAAAATCGTATAGGCAGAGGGAAACTTTAAGTTGGCAAAAAAGCCTTTCTTATGATCGGTGGGTAAAGTTTGGCTTGTCATAGCGTTCTCCTTACATTTAGATGATCTGGACTAAATGTGCTTGGTGGCTAATATTTGGATTCATGGTCAATTTTTAATTCAAGAGTATTTCTCTTATTAATCAGCAATAAGATGAATGTAATGATATTAACAATGTCGAGTGAAGGTTTATTCATAGACCTTAATGGATTTTATTTTAAAGATAGTAAGCTTAATTATCTTAGCCTTGCTTCACAGAATATTCTCAGATGTAAATTCTGAGAAAGTTGTGACTATTTATTTTAGGGTATTTTTTTATTAATAATGAAATAATATGCTTTACGTGTAACGTCGCTCTTGGAACGTCTGGGTTAGTTATACCTAAACAGTAGGCTGGTGATAACAAGGTAGGGCAGTATTTACTTTTTAGTAAAATAAAAAGAAATATTATGCAGTTTTGATAGTCAGCACGAAAGGTTGAATTAATCGCTGCTTGTTTGATTTATATCAAAAATAAAAAGGGAGCTATTGCTCCCTTTGACACTCGTTGATCTGATGATCAGAGGAAAATATTCGCTAAGACTAAACCAAAGCCGATACTGAAGATCATGCTCAATAAACCAGGTAGCATAAAGCTATGGTTAAAGATGTACTTACCGATCCGCGTTGTCCCCGTGCGGTCAAAATCAATCGACGCAATGATCGGGCCGTAGTTCGGAATAAAGAAATATCCGTTAACCGCGACGAATACGGCAATGATCACTGCTGGTGGTAAGCCTAAGGTAATCGCAACGGGTACCAATACTGCTGTGGTGGCTCCTTGGCTATTGACCATCACTGATAGTCCAAATAGGGCAAAAGCAAAGGTCCATGGCGCAACTTCTACTAATCCCGATACGGCTTCTTTCACCATATCGCCGTGACCCGCGATGAAAGTGTCACCCAGCCAAGCGATACCGAAAATGGCTACGATTGCGCGCATCCCAGCGTGGAACACAGAGCCTTGCGTAATAGTATTGCCGTCTGGTTTACAAATTAGGATGATCAGAGCTGCGATCGATAACATCACGATTTCAATCGTATGCGCCATGCCCATCGGTGAGCCATCAAAGTGCGGACGCAAGCTAGGAATCGCGCCCATAAAGACCACAATAATGGCACCAAATAGGAATAGAGAAACCGATGTTTTTGCTTGCGGCGTGATTTGAATCTCGTCGACTTTAACCTCTTGCTCCATTTCTGCACGGAATTCTGGGTCTTGCAGACGACGCTGATATTCCGGGTCGTCTTTCAGCTCTTTACCGATTTTATTGACAAAAATACAAGCGCAGGCAAGACCGAGGAAAGTACTTGGGATGGTGACGATCAGTACGTTACCTAAAGTAATGCCTTGTGGTTCCAAGAAAGCAACTAATGCAACCACGGCGGCCGCAATGGGGCTAGCCACAATCGCAAATTGTGACGCGATAACTGCCATACCAAGCGGACGCTCTGGGCGAATGCCGCTGCGGCGACTGACTTCTGCGATCACGGGTAATACCGAGTAGGCTACGTGTCCAGTTCCAGCCATCATGGTAAAAAAGTAGGTAACTAATGGGGCGATGAAAGTGATATGGCGAGGATTTTTACGCAAGATGTTACTGGCGATTTTGATTAAGTAATCCAAACCTCCAGCGGCTTGCATCGAGGCAGCGGCCGCTACCACTGCCATGATCATCAACATGACATCAATCGGGGGACTGGTTGGACGCATACCAAACACAAAACTGAGAATGGCAAGACCAATCCCCCCCATGACACCTAGTCCGATACCACCAATCCTTGCACCGATTAGGATACATCCTAATACGATAAGGAACTCAATTATGAACATCTTATACTCCTAAAAGATTATGGGAAAATCCGCTTTATCGCCCAGTGTTATCTTAACGCGAGGCTGTGAATTCATAGGTTTATCTTATTTTTTAGTCGCAATGGAAGGCAGCCAATACTTTTGATGAATTACCATGATTTAGAATAAGTTTTAGCGACTTTCCATTTGGCAAAAACCAAGAAGGCTCTGAATCAGAGCCTTCTTGTGGAGTAAATTTAATTACTCGTAACGTTTTGCCTTGTATTTAGGGTACATCAAGTTGTCGACTGAGAAAATATCATCCAACTCTTCTTCGGTGAGCAAGCCACGCTCCAGCACGACCTCACGGACACTTTTGCCCGTTTCGGCACAGATTTTACCCACGATGTCACCTTCATGGTGGCCGATGTAAGGGTTAAGGTAAGTGACGATACCGATCGAGTTAAATACATAACCTTCACAGATCTCTTTGTTTACCGTAATGCCATCGACACACTTATCACGTAAGTTAACACAAGCGTTAGAAAGTAAGGAGATAGACTCGAACATCGCTTGCGCAATCACAGGTTCCATAACGTTAAGCTGCAATTGTCCCGCTTCTGCGGCGTAAGTAATGGTGTTGTCATTACCGAAGACTTTAAAGCACACTTGGTTAACCACTTCAGGAATGACGGGGTTAACTTTGGCCGGCATGATCGATGAACCCGCTTGTAATTCAGGCAAGTTCAGTTCATTGAAACCTGCACGAGGGCCAGAAGAGAGCAAGCGCAAATCGTTACAGATTTTTGATAGCTTCATCGCTAAACGTTTCAGCGCACCATGAGTCATAACATAAGCGCCACAGTCGGACGTCGCTTCAATTAAATCTTCCGCGGGCACTACTTCTAGGCCAGTGACTTCACCTAAATATTTGATTGCCAACGCTTGATAACCTGGTGCAGTGTTCAAACCAGTACCAATGGCCGTCGCACCAAGGTTAACTTCTAATAATAACTTAGAGGTATATTGTAGAGCGCGGATCTCTTCATTCAGCGTCACAGCCCAAGCATGAAACTCCTGACCAACCGTCATAGGTACGGCGTCTTGGAGCTGAGTACGACCCATTTTGAGAATTTGTTTAAACTCAACGGCTTTAAGCTCAAAAGCAGCTTTGATGTATTCAATCGATTCAATCAGTTTTAGGATGCTGTTATAAACTGCAATCCGGAATCCGGTTGGATAAGCACAGTTGGTCGATTGGCTCTTGTTGACATGGTCATTAGGGTTAATGAACTGGTACTCGCCTTTTTGTTTACCCATCAGCTCAAGAGCAACGTTGGCAATCACTTCATTGGTATTCATATTCACTGAAGTACCTGCGCCACCTTGGAAAACGTCGGAAGGGAATTGATCCATACACTTACCGGTTTCCAAAATCAGATCACAGGCTTGAATGATGTAGTTAGCGACATCTTTCGGGATCACGCCTTGTTCTTTATTGGCGAGTGTGGCCGCTTTTTTGGTCATGACCATGCCACGAACAAATTCAGGGACATCTGAGATCGTAACATTAGAAATATTGAAGTTTTCTATCGCCCGCAGGGTATGGATACCATAATAAGCATCGGCAGGAACATGGCGTTCGCCGAGTAGGTCTTCTTCGATACGGGTTGCTTGGTTCGTAATAGGGGTTTCAGATAGGGTAGCCATCACAGGATCCTTAAGATAATTGTTCTGATTAGTCACACTTAGCCATCTCTGTCTTAAGAATCCGTTCACCAGAATGGTTGGCTGGGAAAATCTGTCCTGACTTCTTGGCTAATCATACTTGACCAGTAGATAAAAAATAGGAACTGGATCACCTTTCCGGTGCATAGCCGCGTAGAGATTCGGGATCTTTAGCTAAGATCTCATGGTTTGAGCGAATTCGTTTAATGGAAAGTTAACATATTGAAAATAAGAATTATTTTATAGAATATTTATCAGCGTAATCTCACTCTGAGTTGAAGGGTAATTGCAACCGTATGATTGAGCTGAATAGATTGGTTGGGAGAGTCTGGTCGATGACGATAAATGACAGACTGATGACGTAACAAAGTTGCAGTTACGTGGGCATCACGTTAATTTGAAAAATGTGGATGGTGGATGGTGGATGGTCGTTGCCATAGACTCGTCAACACATGGTGGAGGTGTTAGGTTTCCAGACGGTGTGTCAGGTAAGGCTAAATTAAGGAGAAGCTAGCTTGCTTATTTTATTATGTTTATTTATTGCCCTGCCAATTATTGAGATTGCGGTGCTGATTCAGCTCGGTGGTTTTTTAGGGTTATGGCCAACGCTTGGTTTAATCCTATTTACCGCTTTGGTTGGGGCGATACTGGTGCGTAGTCAAGGTGTATTGACGTTCCTGTCGGTCCAGCAGCGTTTGCAACGCGGTGAAGTGCCGGCACAGCAAATCATCGAAGGTATGTTGTTGGCCGTCGCTGGTGTTTTATTACTGACACCTGGATTCATTACTGATGGAATCGGCATGCTCGTTTTGCTGCCTATTCCAAGGGCGCGTTTGGCTCATTACCTAATGGGGTATTTGGTTGTGAATACCATGAGTGGTCCTGACTCGTTCTCTCATCAATCATCACAATCTCGACCTAATACTGAGGGTGAGACGTTTGATGGTGAGTATGAGTATAAAGAAGAGCAAAAGGAGCATCGGCGGGACGACTCGAATCGACTCAATTGATTGTTCTATTCGGAGATTTGAGTTTATTTGGTTATTTTTGAATAAAACGTTTGCTTAATAAGAGTGAAAGCCTTATAGTTATCCGGCTCTATAGTTAAGAGTTATTAATGAAAATCAAAAGTAAAAGTAAATTCTTAGAATCCCATCGTAAAAGTTGTTATCCTAATATTTCCCTTACATGATTAGCTACATTAAATAATTCATGCTTTAGCACCTTGCGCAAGTGCGCAGCAATCCTATGAATTTCTATATAAGGGACAAATTATGTCTAACAAAGCAACTGGTACAGTAAAGTGGTTCAACGAAACTAAAGGTTTTGGTTTCCTATCTCAAGACAACGGCGGCGCTGATGTATTCGTACATTTCAACGCAATCGCTTCTGAAGGTTTCAAAACTTTGACTGAAGGCCAAAAAGTATCATTCATCGTTGAAAACGGTCAAAAAGGTTTACAAGCTGCTCAAGTTGTAACTCTATAATTAACTGATACTTAATCAGATTATACAAAGGTCGCCTAGGCGGCCTTTTTGCTGTCTGTCATTATTGTCTTCTAAGCGTATTCAGTTTTTCTCTTATCGTATTATTGAAGCTTGAGCCGAATGAGTCGTATCAAGCTACGTAAGGGAAATTCGTTAACGATGATCGTTTTGTCGCAAGTTAGCCGTGACCCGCCTATTGAGCGCCAGAAAAGCCCAATTGGCGCCATGCTTCAAAAGCGATGATGGCGACGGCATTGGATAAGTTGAGGCTTCGGGCATCTGGCATCATTGGGATCCGAATGCGTTGGCTCATCGGTAAGCTTTGAATGAGCTCGGCGGGTAAACCACGAGTTTCTGGGCCAAACAACAATACATCCCCAGCTTGAAACCGAGCATCAACGTGATGACCTGTGGTTTTTGTGGTACAGGCGAACAGTCGAAATTCACCACGAGCCGTTAAGTAATCGAGAAACGCTTGATAATTTTGGTGGCGGGTGACTCGAGTAAGGTCATGATAATCTAACCCCGCTCGACGTAACTTCTTTTCTTCAAAATCAAATCCTAACGGTTCTATGAGGTGTAAGTGCGCACCACAATTAGCGGATAAGCGAATAATGTTTCCCGTATTAGGGGCGATTTCAGGTTCATAGAGGGCGATGTCAAACATGGTTGAGCTTTTCCTTATTAATAGAGCCCGCTAGTATACTGTACCGAACGTCAGATGTTGATCTTATCGATTCGCTCTATCGCTTATTGATCACGGTGAAGCGGTAGGGTGATTTGCACTTTTAATCCGCCAAGATCGCTTCGGCTTGCGTTAACCTGACCACTATGTTGACGGATTGCACTCTCCGTTATCGCTAACCCTAGCCCTGTCCCTCCGCTGTCTCTGTCTCTTGCGGTCGATACACGATAAAATGGTCGAAAAATTTCACTCAGTTCATTATCTGGGACGCCTGGTCCGTTATCTTCAATGGTGATGATGATTTGTTGTGCCACACAACGAAAGCTAACTTGAATCCGATCTTGACTGTAGTTAATCGCATTGCGGACGACATTTTCTAATGCACTCATCAATAATTGTGGATTACCTGAAATGTATTGATCAGGAATCGGGTCGAGGAGCAGCTGTTTTTGCATTTGCTCGGCCTCAAACTGTGCATCATCGAGTAACGCTTCCCATAAGCTAGACAACGGTTGTATCTCGCGACTTAAATGACTATTGGTCTGCATGCGAGACAGCTCAAGTAGTTCACCGATCATGCGTTCTAAACGTTGCGCTTCAGTATCGATTCTTTCTAGCTCTTTACTGTTTCCTTGTTTACGACTGGCTAAAGCATTGGCCATTCTTAGACGAGTTAGCGGTGAACGTAACTCATGGGAGATATCGGATAGCAAGCGCTGTTGACCGGAAATCATTTGGTTAACGGCTTGCACCATTCGATTGAAACTGCGCCCGGCTTGACGAAATTCTGTGGTGCCTTTTTCCAGAGCGGGGTCCACGACAAATTCACCTCGAGCAACACGCTGAGCGGCGAGTGCGAGTCTTTGGGCTGGTTGACTTAATGCCCAAGCGAGCCAAAGTAGTAGAGGAGTACTGACGAGCATAACCGACAACAGCAGATGCAGCGGTTTATCAAATAGTCTTAGTAGAAATGGCGGAGGTTGATCCCAACGCATCCCCATATACAGTAATAGATTCTGCTCTGCTAATTGAATAGCGACTGGGCCAGCGATCATATAGCGACCATACAAACGTTGTTGCGGTTTATCTACAGACTCAATACTGGTGGTAAAGTTTTTTAATGCCTTTAATTGAAAATTTTCATGCCGTTTTGTGGTGAGGATATTACCGTCTTGATCGGTAACAAAAAAGCGCGGTCGCGAACTATGGTGACTGCCTGATTCTAGTTCGGTAATGATCCGCGAAAGGTCATCCTGTCGGATAAAGCGTTTTTCCAAGATTTGCTGATATTCGCGCATCCGTTGTAAACTTTCGGAAGGAATATCTCGTGATTTACGCGGATCAAGATGCGGTAAAGATAACACCGCGATCACCACCAATAACATGGTTAGCCAGAAAATGGCAAAGATACGGCCATAAAGACTATTGAGTTTGGGTAAGCGCATTATTCTTCCGCCACCATTAAGTAGCCACGACCACGCAAGGTTTTGATTCGAGGTTTACCATCGAGTCGTTCTGGTAATTTTTTGCGCAAATTCGAGACATGCATATCAATCGCTCGGTCAAAAGCGGCCAGTCGTTTGCCTAACACATCCAAGCTGAGCATTTCTTTAGTGAGGGTTTCTCCTGGATTTTGGGCAAAATGGCCTAATAGGGCAAATTCAGTAGTGGTTAAGTCGAGCAGTTGGCCTTGGCAGTAGGCTTCTTGTTTGCCGGGATAAACTTGAATGTCTTGACACTCAATCACATCGGAGGATTTATGCACGGGTTGATGCTGCGTGCGGCGTAAAATCGCTCGAATTCTAGCGAGCAATTCGCGATCACTAAATGGTTTGGGAAGGTAATCATCGGCTCCCAATTCTAGACCGATCACACGATCAATTTCTTCGCCTTTTGCGGTTAACATCAGGACCGGAGTCGCCCAGTTTTCACGCAGTTTCTTCAAGGTTTCCATACCATTGAGTTTAGGCATCATGACATCCAATAAAATCAGATCAACCTCATCGTTAAGCGCCGCCAAACCGGATTGACCGTCATTGGCTTCAGAGACGTCAAACCCCTCATAACTGAGGACTTCTTTGAGTAGATTGGTGAGTTCGGTGTCATCGTCGATCAGAAGAATATGTGCCATTGCTGCCTCGTTACCGATATTACTTTCTTGCTGGATGAGGATAGTTTACTGCGAAATGGGCTGAGATAATGGGGTGTTTGTGACTATTTACGATTCTTTACGCTCTCTACACGCCACTTTACTCGTCAACTTGTATTGTTTGATTAAGTGCTGCTTGGGCAGTTCTCCCATCGTAGCAAGCTTGGAAGACTAAGCTTATCAACGATAACTATTGAGAGGAAATAATGATGAATATGACTAAGAAAATGATTCTCGCTGCAGTCGCTTTACCTTTGGCCCTCGGTAGTGCCGGAGCCTTGGCTTATGGTAAGGGCAAGCATACTGAGCATCAAAGATGTGGTTTACACAGTGAAAGAGGTATCGTCAGTCAACTGAACTTAACCACAGAACAGCAGAGCCAGCTAAAAGCCTTGCGCGAAGCGCATCGCCAAGCCATGCAAGATCAGCGTAGTCGTGGCTCGCGTGATGAAATGAGTACCTTGCGTGAACAAGAGCGAGCGTTAATGCTCTCCGCGGATTTTGATCGCGCTGCGGCTAACGATCTGGCTAAACAGATGGTCGATAAACAGGTAGAACGCCGAGTAAATATGTTGGAGAAGCGTCATCAAATGATGAGTATTTTGACCGATGAGCAAAAGACCCAGCTACAGACTTTACAGCAAGAGTGTATGGAAAAGTATCGTCGAGAAGGTGATGAGCCACGTGGACCTAAAGATGGCGCGAAAGGGAAAGGCCGAGCTTAAATAAACTCCACCACAGCGGTTACTCTGCTAACTTGATGCAATCGATGTGCTGGTGTAGGGTGGTTAATTTCACTCCTTGTGTTGCAAAATAACTAGGCAAGGGTAGGCCACTTTATCACTCAGCATTCAGAATATATCATGTGCATGGGTTTATTGAGTCTCGGTGGACAATAATGAAACAAGAGTACGCTCGCTTAGTAACACTGGCTGCATGGACCGCCACCATTGTAGCCAGTGGTTTATTAGTGGTTAAAATAGCCGCGTGGTGGATGACTGGGTCGGTCAGTCTACTTGCTTCAGTGGTGGATTCTTTACTCGACATTGCCGCCTCTGTGGTCAATTTAATTGTCATACGTTATGCCCTGCAACCAGCCGATCGAGAACATACCTTTGGTCATGGTAAGGCCGAATCTTTAGCGGCCTTAGCGCAAGCGATGTTTATCTCCGGTTCAGCGTGTTTCTTACTCCTCAATGGGGTTGAGCGTTTTTTCCGCCCTCACGAACTCCAATCGCCAGAATATGGCATTTATGTCAGTGTATTTGCTTTATTGGTGACCTTTGGCTTAGTCTCGTTTCAGCGTTATGTGGTCAAAAAAACCAACAGCCAAGCGATTGCCGCCGATTCTTTGCATTACCAAACTGATTTATATATGAATGCGGCGATTATTTTGGCTCTGGGTTTGAGTTGGTTGGGTTTTAAACAAGCCGATGCGATTTTTGCTATTGGGATAGGCTTATACATTTTATATAGTGCGATTGGCATGGCTTATCAGGCGGTGCAAACACTGATGGATAGAAAGCTTCCTGATGACGAATTAGCCCAGATCCGATCCACCTGTTTGTCGGTCAATGGTGTGTTAGGGGTTCATCAATTGCGAACGCGCATGGCTGGACCAGTCAGATTCATTCAATTGCATCTCGAATTAGATGATCATATTCCGCTTATTGAAGCCCATCGCATTTCTGATCAAGTTGAGGAAAAATTACGCCACCTATTTCCCGGTGCGGATGTGATTATTCACCAAGATCCTTACTCTGTCGTGTTTAACGTGGAACGTAAACAAAAATTATCGACGTGGTAAGGCAAAGAGCGCTCAACTTGACTATATTTCAGTCAGTTTAATTAAAAAACAGTATTCTGATATGAATCAACGAAGCGATAGGATAAAGCTGTAATACTCTTACATAAGTAATAAAGTTACAAAAAAACGCTCAAATAACAGTAGTATTCCTTATCGGGCGAGGTAACATATCGCACAATTTTGTTGCTTGTTTGGTCTGAATGAGCACGACTAAAAATGAGTTTTGAATTCTCAAAAAATCGAGGGTGAGCATGATTAAAAATATCGGTGTTTTGACAAGTGGTGGTGATGCGCCCGGCATGAACGCAGCGATTCGTGGCGTTGTTCGTACTGCATTAGGTGAAGGTTTAGGTGTCTATGGTATCTATGATGGTTATCTTGGACTCTACGAAGGGAATATTAAGCAACTGGATCGCTACAGCGTTTCGGATGTGATCAACAAAGGCGGGACTATGTTAGGCTCAGCTCGTTTCCCTGAGTTTCGTAATGAAGAAGTACGTCTAAAAGCGATTGAGAATTTAAAGCAGCATAATATCGATGCTTTAGTCGTGATCGGTGGTGATGGTTCTTACATGGGCGCAAAAAAACTGACTGAAATGGGTTTCCCTTGCATTGGTTTACCAGGCACGATCGATAACGATATCGCGGGTACCGATTACACGATTGGTTATTTATCGGCGATCAATACCGTTATCGACGCGATCGACCGTTTGCGTGATACGTCTTCTTCACATCAACGTATTTCCATTGTAGAAATCATGGGCCGTCACTGTGGTGATTTAACCCTGATGTCAGCGATTGCCGGTGGTTGTGAGTACATCATCACGCCAGAAACGGGTTTGGATATGCAGCAGTTGATTTCTAATATTCAAGACGGGATCAAAAAAGGCAAAAAACACGCGATCATTGCCTTAACGGAGCTGATGACAGACGCTAACCAATTGGCAAAAGAGATTGAGAAATCAACCGGTCGTGAAACGCGTGCAACGGTACTGGGGCATATTCAACGTGGTGGTCGACCAACCGCATTTGACCGTATTTTAGCTTCACGTATGGGTAACTATGCGGTGCATATGTTGCTAGAAGGACACGGTGGTCGTTGCGTGGGTATCCAAAAAGAAGAGCTGGTGCATCATGATATCATCGAAGCGATTGAAACCATGAAGCGTCCGGTACGCCAAGATTTGTACAAAGTAGCTGAAGAGTTATTTTAAGACGTTTGATGATTATCTCAGACTGAAAAAATCACTATCCAATAAAAAAGACCGCGATGCGGTCTTTTTTATGATTTTAAATCTCAGCTAAGGTGTTAAATAATCATCGGTAACACATCACTATCTTTACGCTCTAAGTAGTGGATGGACTTTATTCGTCTAATTGTCCGGCAGCGACCACGGATCAGTAGTGTTTCTGTCGTCGCGATATTACCTTGTCGGCTAATCCCTTCCAATAAATCGCCTTTGGTGATCCCTGTGGCTGAGAAAATGACATTATCACTGCGTGCCATATCATGGAGTGCCAGTACTTGGTTAGCTTGCACCCCCATTTGGGCACAGCGAGCCAATTCTTTGGCGCCCCAAATACGATTATCTTCACTGTCGCCTTTAACGTGATGGCGAGCCAACAACCGGCCTTGCATATCACCATCTAATGCTCGAATCGCCGCTGCAGAAATTACCCCTTCAGGAGCGCCACCAATACAGTACATGGCATCGACTTCACTGTCCGGCATGCAAGTGAGAATTGATGCGGCCACATCGCCATCAGGCACCGCAAAAACACGCACACCCATTTGCTGCATCTCACGTATCACGGCATCGTGACGCGGTTTCGCCAGAGTCACCACCGTCAGTTGGTGTAAAGCTTTATCCAGTGCGGTAGCGATGGCCTGTAAATTGTCGGCTAATGGTTTATTTAAATCGATGCAGCCTTTGGCTCCAGGACCGACGACAAGTTTTTCCATGTACATGTCCGGTGCTTTGAGAAAACTGCCTTTTTCTCCCGCTGCCAATACCGCTAATGCATTGGATTGACCCATTGCGGTCATGCGTGTCCCTTCAATGGGATCGACAGCGATATCGACGTCGTCACCACCTAAGCCGACCTGTTCTCCGATATAGAGCATCGGAGCTTGATCGATCTCTCCTTCACCAATAACGATTTCGCCATTGATTTCTGTCTTGTTCAATAAAATCCGCATCACTTCTACGGCTGCGCCGTCAGCCGCGTTTTTATCACCTCGGCCAAGCCATTTGTAACCTGCCAGTGCTGCACCTTCGGTTACCCGAGAAAAAGCCATTGCTAAATCGCGTTTCATGCTTACTCCAACCACCAATTTAAAGAGGATAAAAAAGTTGCGCGGATTCTAGCATACTCATAAGTAAACGTTTGCTATTTAGCGCCGTAAGCTTTGTAGTGGATCAAAACTTTGTCTTTTAAGGGCGAGATAAGCTCTCTTTGAGCGTGAGAAGTAAAGATAGCGTCAATTGCGTTGTTTTTTTGACCGAATAGCGAACAAGATCGAATATAGTAAGTGTTTCTCTGCGCATCGCTGAGTAGAATGGTTAAATAGAGTGAATTGAATTCACATCACGGAATAAACAAAGGTAAGTCACATGTCTTTTGAAGTACTAGAACAACTCGAAGCAAAAATTCAAACTGCGGTTGATACCATCGCCTTACTGCAAATGGAAGTGGAAGAGCTGAAAGAAGAGAAACAACAGCTCACGCAAGAAGCGAATGAATTAAAAGCCAGCCGTGCAGCGCTTGAGCAAAAAGCGCAAGAAATGGAACAAGAGCATGCTGCATGGCAAACGCGCATTCGTAGCTTGCTTGGTAAGATGGAAGAGGTTGAGTAATCTCCAGCCGTTATTGATAGCTAACAACGCCGAACTTTGTTCGGCGTTGTGGTTATAGCCCTTTGGTTAAGCGGTAGTCATCGGGCGTACACCAAGAGTATGGCAAAGCGCGTAAGTCATTTCGGCGCGGTTTAAGGTGTAAAAATGAAAATCTTTCACTCCTTCACGGCTTAGCACTCTGATCATATCAATTGCCTGACTAGCACCGACTAATTGTCGGGTGATCGGATCATCATCTAATCCGGCAAATTGTTTGGCCATCCACTGCGGCACTTTAACGTGGTTTTGCGCGGCAAAGCGCGCAGCTTGTTTAAAGTTCGAAACGGGCAAAATACCGGGAATGATTTCGACATCGATACCTGCTGCAACGCAGCGGTCTCGAAAGCGAAGATAGCTCTCAATATCAAAAAAGAACTGAGTGATGGCTCGGTTGGCTCCCGCTTCGACTTTACGTTTCAAATTGAGCAGATCGGCTTGGGCACTTTTCGCCTCTGGATGCACTTCAGGAAAGGCGGCCACGGAAATGTCAAAATCGTGGCAAGATTTGAGTAGAGCAACTAAGTCAGCGGCGTACATCTCCGGCTTGCCGCCACCCGGTGGAATATCCCCACGTAGGGCGACAATACTGGCAATGCCATTGTGCCAGTAGTCATCGGCGATGGTGATTAACGCTTCGCGGCTGGCATCAATACAGGTGAGATGTGGCGCTGCAATCAATCCCGTTTGATCTTTGATGGCTTTGATGATCGAGTGGGTTCTGTCACGCTCACCAGAGTTGGCTCCGTAGGTCACGGAGACAAATTTCGGTTTAAGATCTTTTAAGCGATGCACCGAGCTCCACAAGGTTTCTTCCATTTGCGGTGTACTAGGTGGAAAAAACTCAAACGAGACATTGATATCTGAAACTTCAGCGATACTTTGATTTAAAGCATCGATATGACTGGCGTGCGTGTATCCCATTTTTCTCTCCCTGTGCTAACGACCACAACGCAAACACAACATTCTTTACGTATAGACGTCCATATGTCTACAGAATGTAATGAATCGATTTTAATGTCAATATTACTAGTATGAAGGTTTTTCATGTTGATGCTGAGTAAAATTCACCCGCTTAAGCGGATAGGGGGTGAGTGTGGCTGACACGTCCCTGTTTATTGCAAACGGAGACGTGTTGAGTGAGTACGATATAAAGATAAGGAAAAGTATTAATACTCGCTCATAACAGACTTGCGAGACGGTTTAGGTCCGATTGAATCGCACCAGCGGTGACTTCACGTCCTGCACCAGGGCCTCGAATCACCAGTGGATTATCTCGGTACCATTTGCTTTCAATCGCAAAAATATTATCGCAAGGGCGTAAATTAGCCAGTGGATGGTCACGCTCCACGGCTTCTACGCCAACCGAGGCTTGACCATTTTTCTCTAAACGAGCCACATAACGGATAACCTTATGTTCTTTTTGGGCACGAGCTAACCGTTCAGCAAGGCTTTGATTGAGTAGATGACTTTGCTCAAGAAACTCATCTAAGGATAAGTGGCGTAGTGCCTCTGGGACCAAAGATTCCACCTTGACTTGCTGAGGTTCAATCTCTAAGCTTGATTCTCTGGCCAGAATAACCAGTTTACGCATCACATCTGAACCATCGAGATCATGGCGTGGATCTGGCTCCGTTAACCCTTGTTGCCAAGCCAATTCAACCAGTTCGCTGAATGGGGTGGTGCCGTCGTATTGTTGAAACAGCCACGACAGTGTGCCGGAGAAAATTCCGGACAGTGCGGTGATGTCATCGCCACTTTCACGCAGATCGCGAACGGTATGATTGATGGGAAGGCCCGCTCCCACGGTAGCATTGTATAACCAATGGCGACCAATTTTGCTGAAAGCATGTTTGACTTGATGGTAGTATTCTCCATTGGCTGATCCTGCGACTTTATTGGCACTGATCAGATGCAAACCATGCTGCGCCATGGCTAAATATTGCTGCGCTAGATGTTCGCTGGCCGTCACGTCTAAGACAATGGCCTCATCATAGTTACGCAGTTCACCGAGCTGTTGCAGCCAGCGCTGACCATCATTGGGTTGTGCTTCATCTTGATATCGAGCCGCAACTTGGCTTGGATTGATCCCAGCCTCATCAAACCAAAAGGTTTGGCTATCGATGATCGCGACTAATGAAAATTGCATGCCGTAGCGTTTTTCTAATTCGGTTTGCTGATCTGCAAACAGCTTTAACCAACTACTACCAATGTTACCTTTACCGCAGAGCGCTAAGGCAACGCGTTTTTGGGCTTGAAACAGCTGCTTATGTAAGCCAATGACCCTTTCGGTTAATGTATTTTGTCTTAATACTGCCACTAAGCTGAGTTCGGATTCCGCTGTGCAGATAAACTCAACTGGGCAGGTTTTCAGTTGCTGGTAAAAACCGTGATTGTGCTGCGCGTTACGAGTGACGCCTGCACCTACGGCAGCTAATAGTGAATAACCTTCTTTGAGTTTACTCTCGGTAGCGAGTGCCGAGTCCTGTAAATAACCAAATACATCACTGGCCATTTCTCTGGTGTAGGCAAGGCGCAGTTGATGCTGATCGGCTTGCACTTCAAAGGCCAATGGCTCAAGTTGAGCCCGTTTGAGATGTGCTAATACCGTGTGTTGTAGGCGTTGGAAATCTTGTCCGGCGGCGAGCGTCAATTCAATCAGCAGCACATCCTCCAAAGAGGTGATGATTTTTGCTCCTCGCCCAGAGGCAAGAATACGTTCAATGCGTGTTGAGCCCGATTCTGGCTGATGGCTAGAGCGTAAATGCAGTTCCATAGTGCTTTGCACCACTGGCTGTAAAGTTCGGCTATGCAGTACTGGCGCGGCCAGTCGAGCCAGTTCGTTGGCTTCATCTAAGCGCAGTAGTGGCAATAAACAGGCATCATCCACCACTCTTGGATCTGCACTGTATACTCCCGCGACATCACTCCAGATGGTGACGCGTTCAACGTCCGCGAGAGCACCAATCATGGTCGCAGAATAATCGGAACCATTACGTCCAAGCAGAACCGTTTCCATTGCGCTATTTTGTGCAATGAAGCCGGTAATGATGATGCGCTGCTGCGGATGCTGGGCGAGAATCGCTTTAAGTAAAGGAGCGGAGCGAGCGCGATCAACCTCGGGTTGTGGTCCGGTTTCGGCGCGTAAGAAAGCACGGGCATCTTGCGCAATAGCGGGTAATTGTTGCTGATTGAGTAGTGCTACCAATAAGCGCGCCGACCATACCTCACCATGCGCCAGTACCGCGGATTGCTGAGCGTAGTTCAATGGAGCGGTGAGCGCGGCCAGTTGAGAGCACTCCTGATTGAGCTGAGTCATAAGATGATTGGCGATATCGCCATTCAATAATTCGTCAATTAACTGCGTTTGATATTGGCGAATGGCTTGCAGTTGTTGATGTGCAGTCAGGGCATCTTTTTCAAGGTGACTGACAAAATCAATTAATTGATTGGTGGTTTTGCCAGCGGCAGAGACGACCACTAGATCATGATGCTGCGAATACTGCTGTAAAATATCCACCACGTTTAGGTAGCAATCACGATCGGCTAGGCTACTACCGCCAAATTTATGTAATTGCTGCTTCATTAATTTTTTTCCTGTGCTTGCTTAAAGGCTTGTTCAAGGTCGGCAATCAGATCGCTAGCGGCCTCCAATCCGACAGAGAGGCGCAGCAGTTGTTGGCCGACGCCAGCTTCGGCAAGGGCAATCTCCCCCATAGCCCGATGCGTCATCGAGG
This sequence comes from Vibrio sp. 11986-1-5, assembly GCF_963878025.1. Lineage (NCBI taxonomy): Bacteria > Pseudomonadati > Pseudomonadota > Gammaproteobacteria > Vibrionales > Vibrionaceae > Vibrio > Vibrio sp. 11986-1-5. The sequence continues at coordinate 162,256 of NZ_CAWNVW010000051.1, read as the reverse complement.
CGGGATGGCAAATTAAGCTTTCCACCCCGCCTAAAGATTCCGCTAAAGAAAACAGACCTAATGCACCGACAAAGTGTTTGAGTTGTTCAAAGGTACCTGCAAACTCAAAACTGAGCATGGCACCAAAGCCACTTTGCTGTTGTTTAGCAATCTCATGGCCGGGATGGCTGACCAAGCTCGGGTGATAAATTTGTCCAACCAGTGGTTGAGTTTGTAGGTAAGCGAGTACTTGTTGTGCACTCTCTTCGTGAACGCGCATTCGGGCCGATAAAGTGCGTAAGCCGCGCAAAGTCATATAACTATCAAACGGGGTGCCAGTCGAACCAAGGCAATTTCCCCACCACGCTAATAGTTCGCCATGCTCGGCTGTTCGGCTGATGATAACGCCACCAATCACATCAGAATGCCCATTGAGATACTTGGTGGTGGAGTGAATGACAAAATCCGCCCCTAAGGCGATAGGTTGCTGGTAAATGGGAGTTAAAAACGTATTGTCTACTGCCACCAATGTATTAGTTGCCTTGGCTTGTTGGCAGAGCTGCTGAATATCGACCACTCGAACTAAAGGGTTGGAAGGGGTTTCTATCAGCAGCAGTTTGGGTTTTAGCGCCAGCGCCTCACTGACCGCAGTCGGATCCGATTGATCGATAAACAAGACTTTAAAATCGCCTTTTTTCGCTCGTGAATTGAGCAGTCGATAGGTGCCGCCATAACAATCATGAGGAGCGACAATCCACTCTTGAGGAGACAAAAAGGTCGAAATCCACAGATTGATAGCCGAGGTTCCACAGTTGGTGACAATCGCCGCTTGTCCCCCTTCGAGATCCGCTAGGGTTTGTTCCAGTAAGCTACGGTTTGGATTGCCTGAGCGGGTGTAATCATAGGTAGGCACTTCACCAAAGGCTGGAAAGCCAAAGTTAGTCGATAGATAGATCGGTGGTACCACCGCATGGTATTGGCTGTCCGATTCTATTCCTGTGCGAACGGCAATGGTGGCAGGTTGGCGAGTGGTCATAGTGGCTTCCTTTCTGAATCTACAATAAATGGGCTAACGGAAGAGGGAGGATCTCGTCGTCACTAGAGTCACACTTTACTGATCAAAAAAGAAGACGTCAACACATCTAGATGTCTATATGTCTTTGCTTATGGCAGTAAATCCCGCTAAAATTAGGGACTTTGATTAGTAGACTCAAATTCACACAACGAAGGTGCGCAATGGCAGACTGGAATGGCGATTATATTAGCCCCTACGCGGAGCATGGTAAAAAGAGTGAGCAGGTAAAAAAAATCACGGTATCCATTCCGTTGAAGGTACTCAAAGTGCTTACTGATGAACGAACTCGCCGACAAATCAACAATTTACGTCACGCCACTAACAGTGAATTATTGTGTGAAGCTTTTTTGCATGCGTATACGGGACAGCCGTTACCGACTGATGAAGATTTACGTAAAGATAGGCCTGATGATATTCCAAGCGAAGCTAAAGCTTTGATGACCGCAATGGGTATTGAGTTTGAAGCGTACGATGATTGAATGATGTCGACAAAAAAACCTAGCTACGCTAGGTTTTTTTAGATCGAGGGTCGCTATAAGGTCACCTTAACGACAATTTTCTGCCATATAATTTTCTGGCATGTCGATACGCGCCACGCCGGACTCGACGGCGGCTTGAGCGACCGCTTTGGCGACTCGTGGTAGTAAGCGTGGGTCCATTGGTTTTGGAATAATATAATCAGCGCCATAGCTAAGCTTTTCTACCCCAGCGGCTTTGAGTACTTCGCTTGGGATCGGCTCTTTCGCTAATTGACGAATGGCATCGACAGCAGCACGTTTCATTTGATCATTAATTTCGCTGGCGCGAACATCCAATGCACCACGGAAAATAAATGGGAAACACAGCACATTATTCACTTGGTTGGGGTAATCGCTGCGCCCAGTACCGAGGATTAAATCGTTTCTCACCTGATGAGCTAACTCAGGTTTGATTTCTGGATCGGGGTTGGAGCAAGCAAAGACGACGGGTTTATCAGCCATCAATGCTAGGGCTTCTGGTGGCAATAAATTCGGGCCAGAAACCCCGAGGAACAAATCGGCGCCGGCAATCACATCTTCCAAAGTGCGCTTATCGGTATTGTTGGCAAATAATTGTTTATATTCGTTTAAATCGTCACGGCGGGTATGGATGACGCCTTTACGATCCAGCATGTAAATTTTTTCACGCATCGCACCGCATTTAATCAATAGTTCCATACAAGCGACTGCTGCAGCGCCCGCACCCAGACAAACAATAATACATTCATTGAGTTGTTTGCCTTGCAGTTCAATCGCGTTGAGCATTCCAGCGGCGGTCACAATCGCGGTGCCGTGTTGATCATCATGGAAGACAGGAATATCACAGCGCTCGATGAGACGGCGTTCAATTTCAAAGCAATCTGGCGCTTTAATATCTTCTAAATTGATCCCGCCAAAGGTATCGGCGATGTTGGCAACGGTATCGACAAACTCATCGATAGTACGATGTTTGACTTCGATATCGATCGAATCAAGGCCAGCAAAACGTTTAAAGAGCAGCGCTTTACCTTCCATTACTGGCTTTGATGCCATCGGACCAAGATTGCCTAAGCCAAGAATTGCCGTGCCATTAGAGATGACGGCGACCGTGTTGCCTTTGGCGGTATACTTGTACACGTTATCAGGTTGTTGGGCGATTTCACGAACCGGTTCTGCTACGCCTGGGCTATAGGCCAGCGCTAGGTCACTGGCTGAATCGGCCGGCTTGGTTAAGGCGATGCCAATTTTACCTGGAGTCGGTAGTGCATGGTAATCAAGAGCACGTTGGCGAAATGCTTCTTGTGGCGAGAGGTCTTGGCGATGATCATCAGACATAGGGGGAGCTTCTCTTATAATGTTATCAACGAAGCTATGATTCTAAAGGATGTCGATTGAGCTGCCTAGGTGGGATTGCGATCACAAACCATCAAATCGGTAAGATGAAGACTGATAAGACCAGCTGAGTGCTAATGACGACCAAGTAAAGCACACTAAAACTGGCAATAAAAAAGAACGCCGTAGCGTTCTCTTTGTATAACTTGCGCTTAAAGTAATAATTACTTCTTGCTTGATAGAGCACCGAAACGCTTGTTAAAGCGATCAACACGGCCGCCAGTATCAACGATACGTTGCTTACCAGTGTAGAATGGGTGGCACTTGTCACATACGTCAAGGTAGATGCTTTCTTTTGCTAAAGTAGACTTGAAAGTGAATGCGTTGCCGCAAGAACAAGTTGCGCTAACTTCTTTGTATTCTGGGTGGATACCAGCTTTCATGGGATAACCTCAAATGTAGGCCGTGTCGCTATCCGGATCTGATGCCGGACACCACACGTATGTTAATGATAATATGCAGATGCCAAACCGATTTGCCAAGCATCTTTAAGGCGCGATATATTAATGAATCCACGCCATCGGATCAACTGCTTTCGACGCTATTTTCACCACTTTTGTTGGTCGAATTTCTAGTTAGCATCCAGTAGACTGTGTTTTCTGCTTCTTTAAATTGCTAACGGATGGTTATGCGCCCCACTATTGCTCGTGTTGCTTTACCGGTTCCTCTTGATAAATCCTTCGATTATTTAATTGCTGATGGCATGTCTCCTGCGATTGGCGGACGGGTTTCGGTTCCGTTTGGTCGCCAAACCTTAGTGGGGATAGTCATTGCGTTGGTGTCTGAATCCGATTTTCCTCTGCATCAATTGAAATCGCTGCATGCGGTGTTAGATACACAACCGTTATGGTCAGAAACACTCTACGGGTTATTGCAGTGGTGCAGTCAATATTACCATTACCCTTTGGGAGAAACGCTAGCTAACGCGATGCCAAGTGCGTTGCGTAAGGGCAAAGCGGCGCAATTTGCGGTGACTAAGGAGTGGCGACTGACTGAGCAAGGGCGTAATCAACTATTTCAAGGTTTTGGTCGTGCCATTAAGCAGGCCAAGGTTATGTGGTTATTGCAAGCGGGCCCCGTATCTCATCAAACGCTGCTGGATGAAGCGGTCTCAAGTAGCACGTTAAATGCTTTACTTGAGAAGCAGTGGATTGAGGTGCAGGAACAAGCTCCGCAGATCGTACCTTGGCCGGCTAATGTTGAAGCTCCCGTGGATAAACCGAAATTAAACCCAGAGCAGGCGATTGCGATTGCGACGGTGAACAGTCAGCCGGGTTTTGGGTGTTATTTATTGCAAGGCGTCACGGGGTCAGGTAAGACCGAAGTCTACTTAAACTTAATCAAACCTATCTTGGAACAAGGCAAACAAGCCTTAGTATTAGTGCCTGAGATAGGTTTAACCCCTCAAACTATCCAACGTTTTCGTCAGCGTTTTACCGTGCCTGTGGTCGTGATTCACTCAGGATTAAATGACACTGAGCGTCTTAATGCTTGGTTAGCGGCACGAGATAAAGCAGCGGGGATTATTATAGGTACGCGTTCAGCCTTATTGACGCCTTTTGCTGCTCTCGGGATTATTATTGTTGATGAGGAGCACGATACTTCTTATAAACAGCAAGACAGCTTGCGTTATCACGCGCGCGATGTCGCTGTCATGCGAGCCAATCTTGAGCAAGTGGCGATTGTCCTTGGCTCGGCAACGCCTGCTTTAGAAACACTGCATAATGCGTTGACGGGTAAGTACTATCATCTGCAACTCACCGAGCGAGCGGGGCACGCTGTGCCGACGAAAAATCGCGTATTGGATATTAAAGGCGAGTATTTAGAGAGCGGACTTTCTGCGCCGTTGATCGCCGAAATGCGTCGTCATTTACAGCAAGGCAATCAAGTGCTGCTGTTTCTTAATCGGCGTGGTTTTTCTCCCGCCTTGATGTGTCACGAATGTGGTTGGATTGCCGATTGTCAGCGCTGTGATGCTTATTACACTTATCATCAATACAGTAACGAGGTCCGTTGTCATCATTGTGGCTCGCAACGTCCGGTGATTCAGCACTGTCAAAGCTGTGGTTCACATCAGTTGGTGACTGTTGGGGTCGGGACTGAGCAACTTGAACAGCAGCTTGCTCAGTTATTTCCTGATTATCGCACGATTCGAATTGATCGAGACAGCACTAGGCGTAAAGGCAGTTTAGAAGCCGCCTTGACCGCTATCCACAATAATCAGTATCAAATTTTGATTGGTACGCAGATGTTAGCTAAAGGACACCATTTTCCCAATGTGACCTTAGTTGCGCTATTGGATGTAGATGGTTCGCTGTACAGCAGTGACTTTCGTGCTCCAGAGCGCTTGGCACAGTTATTCATTCAAGTTGCTGGTCGTGCGGGAAGGGCAAGTAAACCAGGTGAAGTGGTTTTGCAAACTCATCATCCTGAGCACAGCTTATTACAAGCGCTACTGCATAAAGGTTACGACCATTTTGCTCGAACCGCTCTTGCTGAGCGGCACGTCGCTCAACTTCCGCCATACACTTATTTAACGCTGTTTCGCGCTGAAGCGAATCAGTCATCGGTGGTGGAAACCTTCTTAAGGCAAGTTCGGCAAACCTTACAAGTGCATCCGTTGTTTGATCAAGCCTCGCTAGTATTAGGACCAACACCAGCACCACTGGCTAAGCGAGCGGGTAAGCACCGTTGGCAACTGTTATTGCAAACCCCTTCACGCAGCACGATGCAGGCAATATTAACCAGTTCAAAAACCGCCATTCAGTTATTGCCTTTAGCGAGTAAGGTGCGGTGGTCTTTGGATATTGAGCCGCAAGATTTGAGTTAAATCTCGCCTCTCACTCGCTGATGCTTATTGATAGTAGTGCTGACTGAGCGCGGTTTTTAGTGGTTCTAAATAGCAGTGAGTTTTATTTGCGCAACTAAAATCACTTGCTGTGATCGATATCATATTTGTAATGCAAAAAATGTTACTTAAGCCGTAACTTTCTCTATGGAAAGAAATAAACTAGAGGCACTATACGTTCAGTGAATCGTTTTCGTCGACCAATCTATGGCTCCATAATAAAGAGGGTCGTTTTATCGATAACGTTTATTAGGCTTAGGTATTGAGAGAAAATAGAGAGGGTTAAAAATTTATGGCGACAATGAAGGACGTTGCCCAGTTGGCAGGTGTCTCTACCGCGACGGTATCTCGTGCGTTGATGAATCCTGAGAAAGTATCCACCACGACTCGTAAACGAGTGGAAGAGGCGGTACTTGAAGCTGGCTACTCCCCCAACTCTTTAGCGCGAAATCTGCGCCGTAATGAATCAAAAACCATTGTGGTGATTGTGCCCGATATTTGTGACCCTTATTACACCGAGATCATTCGTGGTATCGAAGATGTGGCGATGGAACATGGGTATTTGGTGCTGCTTGGTGACAGTGGCCAACAAAAGAAGCGTGAAAGCTCGTTTGTGAACTTAGTCTTCACCAAGCAAGCTGACGGTATGCTATTGCTTGGTGCTGATCTGCCGTTTGATGTCAGTAAAGCGGAACAGAAAAATCTGCCACCGATGGTGATGGCCTGTGAATATGCCCCAGAGTTAGAACTGCCGACGGTGCATATTGATAACCTTACTTCAGCGTTTGAGGCGGTAAACTATCTTACTCAGATGGGACATAAAAAAATTGCTCAAATCAGCGGACCAGTAGGCGCTGTGTTGTGTGAATTTCGTCAGCAAGGTTATCAGCAAGCGCTGCGTAGAGCTGGATTGGTCAAAAATCCAACCTATACGGTTATTGGGGATTTCTCTTTTGAATCCGGTGCTAAAGCCGTGCGACAGTTGTTAGCACTATCTGAGCCACCGAGTGCGATTTTTTGTCACAATGACGCAATGGCGATTGGTGCGATGCAAGAGGCGAAGCGCTTAGGCTTAAGAGTACCGCAAGACTTATCCGTTGTTGGATTTGACGATATTCAGTTTGCTCAGTATTGCGATCCACCGTTAACGACGATTTGTCAGCCACGTTATGAAATTGGCCGACAAACGATGTTGATGATGCTTGAACTACTGCGAGGGCGTGATGTGCAGGCTGGATCACGGTTGTTAGAAACTCATCTGGTAGTGAGATCCAGTGCCGCGCCGCCAAGGTAAATATTGTCCTGATTGGGCGGGTTTGCAGAGGATAAGCAGCGTTGCTTACATATTGACGCTGTTATCCGACGCCAAACTCCTTTACCATGGCGCTACAATTGTCAGCGTTTGAATTGAATCGTGGCTAATAAAGATTATGTAAGAAGGGGTCGTAGTCCAAAGAAGTCGACCGCAAAAACGACAACGCGCCGAAAACCTTGGCGCAGTGGCTTGATCGCGTTAATCCTACTCAGTGGGTTTGTTTATGGGCTGTATTGGCTAAACCAAACACCTGAGCCGCCTGCACCACCAGCCAAAACCGTTTCTCCGGTTAAACCTGCGACGCCACCTGCACGAGTGATCCCGCCACCTCCGACGGAAAAGTGGGACTATGTGCAGAGTCTGCCTCAGCGTGAAATTGAAGTGACCGCTAAGGAGCAACAACTGTCGGAGATCCCGTACATCATGCAGTGTGGGGCATTTAAAACCTTGCAACAAGCAGAAGCGCGTAAGGTCGAGATTGCTTTTCAAGGGTTGAAGAGCAACATTCGTAAAACTGAAAATAGCAGTTGGTTTCGAGTTGTGTTAGGACCGTATCCATTAAAACGAGATGCTGAGCGAGATCGCCACCGTTTACAGCGGGCTAAAATTGAGCCTTGCGCGATATGGAAAGAATCACAATAAACAGTATTTAGGTGATTGAACCTTGCAAGATGGCTAACGAGTCACTTTCTCTCGCATCTTCTTCGTAAGATGTGAGAAAATGACCGCGTTGGCCTTTTTTCTGTATTCAGTTTCCCCTTACCTTGAAATCGTTTTTCCGCATCCTCATATACCTTAAACACCCAGTGAAATAATAAAGAGGTCCTCACGTGACTACCATTGTATCTGTACGTCGTGATAATAAAGTTGTGATTGCAGGAGACGGCCAAGTCTCGCTTGGCAATACCGTAATGAAGGGTAATGCGCGCAAGGTTCGTCGTTTATACAACAATAAAGTTCTGGCTGGATTCGCTGGTGGTACCGCGGATGCCTTCACGCTATTTGAGCGTTTTGAAAGTAAATTGCAAATGCATCAAGGTCATTTAACCAAAGCAGCGGTTGAGCTTGCTAAAGATTGGCGTAGTGATCGTGCTTTACGTCGTTTGGAAGCCATTTTAGCGGTTGCTGATGAAACCACATCATTGATCATTACTGGTAATGGCGATGTGGTTCAGCCTGAACATGATCTGATTGCGATTGGTTCTGGTGGTAATTATGCTCAAGCCGCAGCGCTCGCGTTGTTGGAAAACACTCAATTAGACGCGCGTGAAATTGCTGAAAAAGCGTTGAATATTGCTGGCAATATTTGTGTCTTTACCAACCACCATCACACCATTGAAGAACTAGAAATACCAGCAGCGCTATTGCCTGAAAAGAACGCATAATCTGGTGTGAACTCTGTACTGAATGTAAGGAATTGATGATGTCTGAAATGACGCCTCGTGAAATTGTTCACGAACTAAACCGCCATATTATCGGTCAAGAGAAAGCCAAACGTGCCGTGGCGATTGCATTGCGTAATCGCTGGCGCCGTATGCAACTTGAAGAAAGTTTACGGGTGGAAGTGACACCGAAAAATATTCTGATGATTGGTCCAACAGGGGTGGGTAAAACAGAAATTGCTCGCCGTTTAGCTAAGCTAGCCAATGCACCATTTATCAAAGTAGAAGCGACGAAATTTACCGAAGTGGGTTATGTTGGTAAAGAAGTCGAAAGTATTATTCGCGATCTGACTGATGTCGCGGTTAAATTAACCCATCAACAGGCGATGGAAAAGGTCAAGTTTCGCGCTGAAGAATTGGCGGAAGAACGAGTGCTTGACGTTCTGTTGCCTCCTGCGCGTGATGCTTGGGGAGAATCAGAAAAAACCGAGCAGTCATCATCGACTCGCCAAGTGTTTCGCAAGAAACTTCGTGAAGGCCAGTTAGACGACAAAGAGATTGAAATTAACGTTGCCGTACCACAAATGGGCGTTGAAATTATGGCTCCTCCTGGTATGGAAGAGATGACCAATCAACTGCAAGGGCTGTTCCAAAATCTTGCTGGTGATACCAAGAAAAAGCGTAAACTGAAAATCAAAGAGGCTTTAAAAGCCTTGGTTGAAGAAGAAGCGGCGAAACTGGTTAACCAAGAAGAGTTAAAAGAGCAAGCTATTTACAACGTTGAGAACAACGGCATCGTGTTTATCGATGAAATTGATAAAATTTGTAAGCGCGGTGAAAGCTCTGGCCCTGATGTGTCTCGTGAAGGGGTGCAACGTGATTTATTACCACTGATTGAAGGAAGTACCGTTTCAACTAAGCACGGTATGGTAAGAACCGATCATATTTTGTTTATCGCTTCGGGTGCTTTCCAAGTGGCTAAACCTTCGGATTTAATTCCAGAGCTGCAAGGTCGTTTACCGATTCGTGTTGAGTTAGAAGCGTTATCGAGTCATGATTTCAAACGTATTCTTACCGAACCGAAAGCGTCTTTAACTGAGCAATATATCGCATTGATGAAGACTGAACAGGTCGATATCAGCTTTACTGAAGATGGTATTAAACAAATTGCCGAAGCCGCGTGGCAAGTCAACGAAAGCACAGAAAATATCGGTGCTCGACGTCTGCATACCGTGATGGAGCGTTTGATGGACGAGATCTCCTATGAGGCAACAGAACGTCCGGGTAGTCAAATGGTCATCGATGGCGACTATGTACGTGGCCGTCTCAGTGAATTGGTTGAAGACGAGGATCTTAGCCGCTTCATTTTGTAAATTATCCGCCCACCGCACTGGTGGGCTTTTTTATCGCCCTAGTTTGCGCTTATACTCTGCGCACTGTTTCGTCATTGCTATTTATTATGAATAACTCTTTACGTATTTGGGTCGATGCGGCGCGGCCGAAAACTCTTCCTCTCGCTTTGGTCTCCATTCTTACAGGTAGTGTGCTGGCGTTTTCTGTCGGTTCGTGGTCTTGGCCTGTCACAGGTTTAGCGTTACTGACCGCAACCTTATTGCAAATTCTCTCCAATTTAGCCAATGACTACGGTGATGCGTTAAAAGGGACGGATAACGAACAGCGTCTTGGGCCGATGCGGGCAATTCAATCTGGCGCGGTTTCATTAGCCGATATGAAGCAGGCGATGATCATCAACGTGCTATTAACGATCGTCTCTGGATTAGCCTTGGTTTTTTATGCGTTAGACAGTGCCCAAAGTATTGCTGCCTTTTTAGCTCTAGGTGTATTAGCCATTTTAGCCGCGATTGCTTACACCGTTGGTAATAAACCTTATGGCTACGTCGGTTTAGGGGATGTGTCTGTTTTCATCTTTTTTGGTTTACTCGGCGTCTCCGGCAGTTATTTTTTACATACTGGGCAAATCGAATGGCGATTATTATTACCATCCTTGGGCTGCGGATTATTGGCGGTGTCCGTTTTAAATATTAATAATATGCGAGATATTGAAAATGATGCTCTGTGTGGGAAACGTACGGTTGTGGTTCGTTTAGGCCAGCAACGAGCCAAAATCTATCACCTACTATTATTAGTTGGAGCCTTATGTGCATTTGCCAGCTATTTATTGCTTCAAGACCGCTCTGCTTGGCTCAGTGTTCCATTTTTGTTCAGTCTGATTGTGTTGTTTGAACATGGGCAAGCGGTTTATCGAGCTTCGCAACCGGTACAGATGGCTCCTTTGTTACCTAATGCAGTCAAATGCGCTTTAGTCACCAATGTCTTGTTTATTGCCGTCGTCATCGCTCAAACAATCCTACGTTAATTTGCGTTCTGTCATTGCATTGACTTACTGACACTATATACTCGTGGGATAATGGTTCGTTAAGAGAGTAAAGCTATGGAATACAACACCTCTGCGCTGTGCGATATCTATCTCGAGCAAGTCGATGTACTAGAGCCCATGTTCAGTAACTTTGGAGGCCGTGCATCCTTTGCTGGTCAAGTGACGACCATTAAATGTTTCGAAGATAATGGGTTGATTCGCGAAGTTCTTGAGCAAGATGGAGTTGGTCGTGTGCTGTTGATCGATGGTGGTGGTTCATTACGTCGCGCATTGATTGATGCTGAACTGGCTGCGATCGCTGAAGAAAACGAGTGGGAAGGCATTGTCGTTTATGGCTGTGTTCGAGAAGTCGATGAACTGGAAGAGATGAGCGTTGGTATTCAAGCGCTAGCGTCTATTCCTGTTGGTGCAGTGTCTCTGGGTATTGGTGAAATTGATGTGGCGGTGAACTTTGGTGGGGTGACCTTCCTGCCTGAAGATTATCTCTACGCCGACAATACTGGGGTGATTTTATCCCCTGAACCGTTAAACGTCGACTTAGACATTGAAGATGACGAACAAGAAGAGATCTGATCTTCCTTGATTGGCTAATTCGAAACAGAACCGAAGCAGAAAGCTTCGGTTTTTTGTATCGATTACTCAATATTAAGATTCAGTTTGCTACTGATAGTATTTGTTTACGTAACCGTAATGCATACAGGTAACCTAGCAAGCCTCCAAGCATATTGCCTAGAGCGATGCCGATAAATAATCCGATCACACCATACCAATACGCTCCAAGCCAAGCGGCAGGTAAAGTAAAGATAAAAAGGCGCATTACGCTCCATTGAAATGCCTTTAGCGGTAGATGAAGGGCGTTCAACGCCGAAACCAACATCATCACGATACCTTGAAAGCCATAACTGATAGGGACAATCAGTAAGTAGTACCACAGTAAGTCACGCACGCTTTGCTCTTGTGAAAACAACGCCGCCAGAGGAATGCTCAGTGGCACCATCATGATAAAAATCAAAAACTGAAAAACCACAGCAAAACGTAGGCCAACAAATAACCCTTCAAAGCTGCGTTGGGGATTATCGGCGCCTAAGTTTTGCGCCATGAATGGCGTTAAAGCCGAAGTAAGCGACATTAATACCAAGATTAAAATCGATTCAATACGCTGCGCGGCACCATAAGCCGCGACGGCTGCGGTGCCATGTTGGGAAAGCATGATCATTAACACGGCACCACATAATGGATTCATCGCACTCGATAGCGCCGCTGGGGTGCCAATGGTTAAAATTTGTCGCCAGTCACTATTAAGCATTTTCAAATTAGCTCGAGCAAGTAGCTTGTCACGTCGAGCCAAAATATACAGTGAGCCAATTAACGCACCGAGCCAAGAGCAGGCACTGGCAATTGCTGCTCCTTGTATGCCTAATTCTGGAAACGGACCATAACCAAAAATCAGTAGTGGATCGAGTACGCCGTTGATGATCCCTGCCAGTAACATGATTTTAGCTGGGGTCTTGGTATCTCCTGTGGCGCGAATCGCGCTATTGCCTGCCATGGGGATCACCAGTAGAGGAATGGTCAGATACCAAATTTGCATATACTGCTTAATCAAGGGGAGCAGTTCAGTTTGTGCACCAAGTAGGCGAAACAAAGGTTCGATGGTCAGGAAGCCGATTAAGGACGCACACACCACTAAGGCCACGGCCAATAACAAACCATGGCTAGTCAGGCGCGCCGCTTGCTTGGTTTCTCCTTGGCCTAATAAACGACCAATACAGGTTGAGAGCCCAACGCCGATGCCCATGGTGATGCAGTTAACAGCAAAAGTGACCGGAAAGGTATAACTGACGGCCGCTAGCGCTTGAGTACCGAGCAATGAAATAAAAAAGGTATCGACTAGGTTAAACAGTAAGATAGCGATCATCCCTACCGTCATCGGCAGCGTCATTTGGCGCAGTACTTGGGGGATCGGTGCGGACAACAGGCCGTGTTTATCGTGCATGGTGAATCAGCGAATAGAAAGTGCAAGATGGGCTAGGATACTCTATATCAGGATCAGGTACTAGCGATGAACTGGAGAGTAAAAATAAGGCCAGCATAGCTGGCCTTGAGGTAACTTATTGATAATGATTAAGCATTTTTCATTTTAGCGGCTGCTTTAGCGATCGCAGCAAAGCTTTTCGCATCCAATGCAGCACCGCCAACTAAAGCGCCATCAATGTCTGGTTGTGAGAAGTAAGCTTCTGCATTTTCTGCTTTCACTGAACCACCGTATTGAATGATCACTTGTTCGGCAACAGCTGGGCTTTTCGCGGCGATGTGGGCACGAATAGAAGCATGAATACGCTGCGCGTCATCGGCTGTCGCTGCTTTACCAGTGCCGATTGCCCAGATTGGTTCATAAGCGATGATCGCATCGTTTAGGGCTTCTACGCCATAAGCATTGATCACGGCATCAATTTGACGCGCACAAACGGCTTCGGTTTCGCCTGCTTCATTTTGCGCTTCTGATTCACCGATACAGAACACAGGAGTCAAACCGTTCTCTTTTAAAAAGGCAAATTTCTTAGCGACAAATTCGTCAGATTCGTGATGGTATTGGCGACGCTCAGAGTGACCAATGATGATGTGAGTGGCGCCGAAGTCTTTTAACATCGCTGGAGACATATCACCGGTAAAAGCACCGCTGTTATTTAGGTCAGTATTTTGTGCACCAAGAATGATTTTGTTGCCACCTTGTTTGATTAAACGCTCAGCAAGATCGAGGTATAGCGCTGGTGGAGCGACAGCCACATCAACACCGTTTACACCTTCTAGCTCAGCATTCAGGCCATTCAGTAGCTCAGTAACCATAGTTTTGCTACCGTTAAGTTTCCAGTTACCCATCACAACAGGACGACGCATAGGAATATCTCCAATTTAATTGATAAAAAAAGAACGACTGGCAAAGAATATAACAGATAAAAGCGCGTAGATCATGATTAGGGTCATGACTTTCTTGGATCCTCTTTTCTGTCTTGCCCATAGTGCGTTAAGCTGACGAGAGTGATATTAAGGGGAATCATTTTTGCTATCGTGGCAAATGAATCATCGAGAGTGATAGACAGGGAGTTTTCATGCCAAATTTAGTCTTAGAGTATTCAAATTCTGTTGAGGAACGAGTCAACATCCAAGGACTACTGGAAGATTTACATCAAGTAGCGATAGACAGTGGGTTATTTGAAACCGCCTCGATCAAATCTCGCACTTTGCGTTGTCATCATTGGTTGATTGGTGAACAGGGCGATAGTGTCGACTTTATCCATCTCAGCTTTGAATTACTCGATGGACGTAGCGCCCAACAAAAACGTGAGCTTTCTCGTCAGTTAATGACCGTGCTCGCAGAGCAAGCAAGTCAGGTTCATTCATTGACGATCAATGTGCGTGATATGGACAAAGACAGCTTCCAGAAAATTATTTATTGAGTGAGCAAGTGATGCCATTAACCCAATTATTGTTCTCTTTCCATGGCCGGATTGGTCGCCAAACCTATTGGTTATGGAATCTAGGTTACTATTTAACCATTATTGTTTTCATGTTAACAGTGAGCCGCTGGTTGCCGAGTTTTGCGGCTTACCTTTGGCCTTTGCTACTGCTTGGACTTTTATTACCAGACTTAGCGGTAACGGCTAAGCGCTGGCATGATCGCGATAAGTCGAGTTGGTGGTTACTATTGAATCTACCATTGTTACTCGGGCGAATGGGCATGCCTGTTGGGGAGACGGCGATGGCTGCGGCTCCCAACTGGTGGGAAACCGCACTGGCTTTGCTTGCATTAGGCTGTGGAAGTTGGATTTTAGTCGAATGTGGCTTTCTTGCTGGTAAAGCTGCCGATAATCGTTTTGGGAAATCACCCCATACCATTAGCGCCAATCATCGTGACGAGCCTGGAAAGGAATGATTTGTGCTGAGGTCGTTGGTTGTTTATCTCCCTCTAAGGCATCGCGAAACTTGATGAACTGTATGCTCAGTTCTTGCATCAGTTTTACATTTGCATGGTGGGGGTTTTTACAGCGGCTGAGTATGCGATCAATATGATTCTGCTGGGCGCGTAATCGCTCTTGCATGATGGCGGAAGCGGAATCAATCAATTCATTACAGAGCGATTGTTTTAATGAGCGAAATGCTTCTGGATTCTGCTCCGCTAACAGCATTAACTCATCAAAAGAGGGAATAGCTTGGATGGGGCTGGGTGATCGAGACATTGAGTGCACCTTATCTTCTGTGAGTACCCTACCATGGATAAACCATGACGGATGATAAGGAGAGTGCTCATAACCAGTAGCGGATCTGTTGAAGCTAACCACATCTTTACTGGTTGCAGGTCACTTCTCCTAATGACTTAATGATCAGTATAGGTAACAGATCAAAATAATGAGAAAGGAATCACACCATTCTCATTATTGAAACAGAAAATAAGTTGTCATTCTCAAAGGTCGGCTGAGATGGGTTCGATCCGATAAGCGCAGCGGTGCTGGCCTTCAATGATGTGCTCGCTGCGTTCAATATGGCATTCTGGACCAAGTAGTTGTTTAAACACATTGAGTTCTGATGCACAGAGTGCGGGGCAGCGTTTAGCGGCTCGGCAGATAGGGCAGTGATTTTCAATCAATAAATAACCCCATTCCGTACACTCTAGTTCAGCCATATAGCCTTCTTGTTCACGCAATTTGACTAAAGTGTGCAATTTAGTTGTTAAATCATCACAGGCTAATAGCGCTTGTTGATAATGTTGCAGTGTCTGTGATTCGCGTTCTGCGGTGACTTTCGCTAAGCCATCTTGACCGAATAGATGCTCAACGGCATCGATCATTTGAATCGTTAGCTCACCATGTCGATCCGCGAACTGGTCATGACCTTTTTTGGTTAAGGACCAATGACGAGTTGGACGGCCTACTTTGACTTTAACATCATAGAAAATCAGGATCCCTTCTTCTTCGAGGCTTTGTAAATGTTGTCGAGCTCCCATGGTGGTAATACGCAGATCATTTGCCACTTGTTTTGCTGTGACAGCACCTTCTCGTTTGATGGTGTGTAAAATCCGCTCTATGGTTTTCATGATGTTCCTCTTTAATTACTCCGTCTATTATGGATAAGCCGCTTAATAAAGCAAAGGATTTACAATCATCAAGGCATGGAATTATGGCCAACAAATAGCGTTGAATGGCCATTGAACATTCAATTTGAGATCCTAGGGATCATTTTCGGACGCTCATTTCTTCAGGTCGCTGAATTTTTTCTCGATAAATTTGTTAACCAAATCACGTTTTTTTTATTCTTCCCCCCTTGGGATCACTGGCTTTCTCCCCCACATAACAGTCACAAGCTGAGCAATCAGCCTTTTCATTAACCTCATAGAAAATACAATCAGGAGAGACGACCGATGAACATTCGTCCATTACACGACCGAGTTATCGTTGAACGCAAAGAAGTTGAATCTAAGTCTGCTGGTGGCATTGTTCTAACTGGCTCAGCGGCTGAAAAATCAACTCGTGGTGTGGTTTTAGCGGTAGGTAAAGGCCGTATCCTTGAGAATGGTTCAGTTAAAGAACTCGACGTAAAGGTCGGCGATACGGTAATTTTTGCTGAAGGCTATGGCACTAAAACAGAAAAGATTGATGGCAAAGAAGTGTTGATTCTATCTGAAAACGACATCATGGCGATTGTCGAGTAAGAGTAAGCATTGAGTAATTTTTGCTCTGATTCAAAAACGATTGATTAAAACAGAATTTAGAAAAGGAAATGAAACATGGCTGCTAAAGACGTTAAATTTGGTAACGATGCACGAATTAAAATGCTAGAAGGTGTCAACATTCTAGCTGACGCGGTAAAAGTGACTCTTGGTCCTAAAGGTCGTAACGTTGTCTTAGACAAATCCTTTGGTGCTCCAGTTATCACTAAAGATGGTGTGTCGGTTGCACGTGAAATTGAACTGGAAGATAAATTCCAGAACATGGGCGCACAGATGCTGAAAGAAGTCGCTTCACAAGCCAATGACGCTTCTGGTGACGGTACCACAACAGCAACAGTATTAGCGCAAGCGATCATCACTGAAGGCTTGAAAGCGGTAGCGGCGGGTATGAACCCAATGGACTTGAAACGTGGTATCGACAAAGCCGTGGTTGCTGCGGTTGAAGCGTTGAAAGACCTATCAGCACCATGTGCAGACACTAAAGCGATTGCTCAAGTTGGTACTATCTCTGCTAACTCAGATTCAAGTGTAGGTAACATCATTGCTGAAGCAATGGAAAAAGTTGGTCGTGATGGTGTGATCACGGTTGAAGAAGGTCAAGGTCTGCAAGATGAACTTGATGTTGTCGAAGGTATGCAGTTTGATCGTGGCTATCTATCTCCTTACTTCATTAACAACCAAGAAGCGGGTAGCGTAGATCTAGATAACCCATTCATCTTGTTGGTTGATAAGAAAATCTCTAACATTCGTGAACTATTGCCAGCTCTTGAAGGCGTAGCTAAAGCGTCTCGTCCATTACTGATTGTTGCGGAAGATGTTGAAGGCGAAGCGTTAGCCACTCTTGTTGTTAACAATATGCGTGGTATCGTTAAAGTTGCTGCCGTTAAAGCGCCTGGCTTTGGTGACCGTCGTAAGTCAATGCTACAAGATATTGCTATTCTTACTGGTGGTACGGTTATCTCTGAAGAGATTGGCCTCGAGCTAGAAAAAGCAACCCTAGAAGATCTTGGTCAAGCGAAGCGCGTGACTATCACCAAAGAAAATACCACTATTATTGATGGTGCTGGTGAAGAAGGTGCGATCAAAGGACGTGTAGCGCAAATTCGTCAACAAGTGGAAGATGCCACATCAGATTACGACAAAGAGAAACTGCAAGAGCGCGTAGCTAAATTGGCTGGCGGTGTTGCTGTAATCAAAGTCGGTGCAACCACTGAAGTTGAAATGAAAGAGAAGAAAGACCGCGTAGAAGATGCACTACACGCGACTCGCGCTGCAGTTGAAGAAGGTGTTGTTGCTGGTGGTGGTGTAGCCCTGATCCGCGCAGCCGCTAAAGCAGCAGGTCTTGAAGGTGATAACGAAGATCAGACAGTTGGTATCCGTCTTGCCCTTCGTGCGATGGAAGCACCGATTCGTCAAATCGTCAAAAACGCTGGCGAAGAAGATTCAGTGGTGGCTAACAATGTTCGTGCAGGTGAAGGTAACTACGGTTACAACGCTGCAACGGGTGAATATGGCGATATGATCGAGATGGGTATCTTGGATCCAACCAAAGTAACTCGTAGTGCTCTACAGTTCGCTGCTTCAGTTGCAGGTCTAATGATCACTACAGAAGCGATGGTAACTGAGCTACCGAAGAAAGATGGCCCAGCAATGCCTGATATGGGCGGTATGGGTGGCATGGGCGGCATGATGTGATGCTAGCCTAAGCGCTAATCAGTAAAAAACCGGAGTGAAAACTCCGGTTTTTTTATGTTTATCAAGAGGGAAATGATGCGATTAACGGCCACGAAATCGTTGATGAACACCACGGCGTAAGCTTTGAAAAGTGTTTTCTACTTTATCGACGCCATAGAGCACTAATAAGACCAGTAAGGTAATCACCACCGATTGTACCCAATACCCTAAGCCGATCATTAAACCAAGTGCTGCTAGTACCCAGATCACGGCGGCAGAAGTGACGCCATGGATTTTACCATCTTGAGTCATCATTACGCCGGCCCCTAGAAAGCCTACTCCAGTAATGATTTGTCCTAACACTCGTGCTTGATCTAAGGTATTTGGCGACAAAGACACTGCCATTGCCATAAAAAAGTAAGTCCCAGAGATGATCAAAATTGACGTTCTTATGCCAACGGGTTTGCCACGAGTTTGTCGCTCGATACCGATTAACAATCCATTAACCGCACAACAAAAGAGTGCGTACCAATTGAATGGCCCTAGGTCGAGTAAGGTATCTAAAGTGAACATGGTCTCTCCAAAAGTGAGCGCGCGACAAAAGCGTCAGTATGCGTGATCTTGTTTGATTAGTTAAATCATAGACTTTATTGGTATTGATAAAAAATGGTTATACTCTTTACTACGCAAGTTATCGAAGGTTTGCTTCTGCTTGGCATGGTGATTGATATGATTGATGAATTATTCGAGATGGAGATCCAATGGCGTTTTACTTGGGCGACCACCGATTTCTCTGGTTAGTTTGGGAACTAAGTAGCCTGAAACTTGCTCGATTAATCCCGCGATAATTGCTCTGGCTTGATCATCACTGACATAAAAATGAGCTGCACCTTGTACTTTATCCAATACATGTAAGTAATAAGGTAGGATCCCAGCATCAAATAATGCTTCACTTAATGCTACTTGAGCATCTACGGAATCGTTGACACCTTTTAATAACACGCTTTGATTGAGTAGGGTGACTTTGACGGCGCTTAGGCGGGTTAGCTGTTGGTTTAGTTCAGCATTAATTTCATTGGCATGATTAATATGAGTAACAAGGATCACCTGCAAACGAGTTTCGGCACATAAGCTTACTAGCTCATCGGTAATGCGAGCTGGAATTACCACGGGCAATCGAGAGTGAATCCGTAACCGTTTAATATGAGGAATGGCAGCAATCTGTTCGACTAGCCAAGTCAGTTCATGATCTTTTGCCATTAATGGATCCCCCCCAGAGAGAATCACTTCATTAAGCTGTGGATGCTGGGCGATGTAGTCGAGACTTTGCTGCCACACCGATTTATTGCCTTTATTATCTTGATAAGGGAAATGACGTCGAAAACAATAACGACAATTTATCGCGCAGCCGCCTTTGACGATCAGTAAGCAGCGGTTACGGTATTTATGCAATAATCCTGGCGTCGAGTTATTTTGCTCTTCAAGTGGATCGGTTGAGTAGCCAGGTTGAATAATAAATTCGTCACTTAATGGCAGCACTTGACGTAAAAGGGGATCATCCGGGTTTCCTTTTTCCATTCGTTCCACGAAACTCTCTGGCACTCGCTGTGCAAAAAGCGCTCTAGCTTTAAAACCTGAACGCCAAGGGGTAGGATCGATAGCCAACCGAGTAAGTAGTTGCTCGGGATCGGAAATCCCATTCGCTAGCTGTTGTAGCCAGTTTTGCTCAACAGATTGGTGTTTTCGGGTTATTATATTTGGCATTGAATTTAACTCGAAGAAGGTAAGAGGAAAAAATGGCTACTGTTAGCACGAACGAATTTAAAGGCGGTTTGAAAATTATGCTTGATAATGAGCCTTGTGTCATTCTCGAAAATGAGTATGTGAAGCCAGGTAAAGGTCAGGCATTTAACCGTGTACGCATCCGTAAATTACTTTCTGGTAAAGTGTTAGAGAAAACCTTCAAGTCCGGTGATTCTGCTGAAGTGGCAGATGTAATCGATATCGATCTGGATTATTTGTACAGTGATGGTGAATTCTATCACTTTATGAACAACGAAACCTTTGAGCAAATTGCTGCCGATGTTAAATCCGTGGGTGATAGCGCTAAATGGTTGGTTGAAAACACTAGCTGTACTTTGACTTTGTGGAATGGTAACCCAATTTCTGTTACGCCGCCAAATTTCGTTGAATTAGAAGTGACCGAAACTGATCCTGGCCTAAAAGGGGACACTCAAGGAACGGGTGGTAAGCCTGCCACTCTAGCAACGGGTGCTGTCGTTCGAGTTCCACTATTTATCGCTATTGGTGAAATCATCAAGGTTGACACTCGTAGTGGCGAATACGTTGGACGCGTAAAATAAGAGTTGATATTTAGTGTCAGACAAAACAAGCCAGCGTATAACGCTGGCTTGTTCGATCTTAGTTTTGGGGTTTATTACCAGAGTAGAAAAACAAACACGATGGCTAATACAGAAATCAGCGCGGCAAAAGCATAACAGGCAATTTTTCCGGCGAGGCCAGTGTGGAATTTCAGATCATGCATACCATGGTGTAGACGGTGCATGGCATGCCACATTGGTAACGCCAAGGTGCCGATAATAAATAGGGCGCCAATAATACTGGTTGCGAAAGCAGTTACACGCTCATAGCTTAAGGCTTGCGCATCAATCATACCCAGTGGAACCATGATCCCAAGTACGAGTACCGTTACTGGGGTAATCATTGCAAACCAAGTACCACCAGCACCAAATAAACTCCACCATACGGGTTCATCTGAACGTTTTGGATTGGTATTCACCACAATAAAGCTCCTTACACCACAATGAGGACAATCAGTGAAATGGCAGCTACTGCCGCCCACTGAGTTAAGACAATGATCTTTTTATCCAGCAACTTACCTTTAATGCGAATGGGCATTACCTGCGGCATCATGCCAAAAAAGGTGTGTGCATGGAATAAGCTTCCCGCTAGGGCAACGATATTAATTGCCACCACCAGTGGATTTGCCATAAACGCCAACCAGCTTTGCCAAGCCTCAGGGCCTTTGACTAAAGCACCGAGCCCAATAGTCAAAAATAGCGTGAATAGGATGAGTGGCAGTACCGTTGCTTCGCGTAGCATATAAAGACGATAGAAAGGATCATCCTTCCACCACGTACGGGTCATTTCACGAACGTAAGGTTTACGATTACTCATTCTATGCCTCCACTTTTTTAGGTGAACCGTCAGGTTTCAACATGGCAATAACGAAATCCATTGAAGATTCGATTTTGCCTTGGTTAACCGCAGCGGCAGGATCGACATGTTTTGGACAGACTTCTGAGCAGTAACCGACAAAGGTACAGCCCCAAGCGCCGTTATCACCGTTGATCAGCTTCATGCGTTCCGCTTTACCGTTATCTCGGCTATCCAAGTTATAGCGGTGTGCCAAGGTCAGTGCCGCTGGGCCGATAAACTCAGAGTTAAGTCCAAACTGAGGGCAAGCGGCGTAACACAAACCGCAGTTAATGCAGCCAGCAAACTGTTTATAACGGGCCATTTGTTCTGGCGTTTGTAAGTTTGCGCCATCTTCAGGGGTGCGATCATTGCCAATGATATAAGGTTTAATCGCTTCTAGCCGTTCGATAAACGGCGTCATATCAACGATCAGATCTTTCTCAATCGCAAAGTTGGCGAGTGGTTCAATTTTTACGCCGTTTGGATAATCACGTAGGAAGCTTTTGCAGGCTAACTTAGGCACACCATTGACCATGATGCCGCAAGAGCCGCAAATCGCCATCCGACAAGACCAACGATAAGCGAGATCTTTATCGACATTATCTTTGATGTAACCAAGAGCATCGAGGACTGACATTGTGTCATCAAACGGTATTTCAAACGCCTGTAAATGAGGCTTTGCATCTTTCTCTGGGTCGTAACGTAAAATATCAACTTTTTGCATACGGTTTGCTGCCATTATTTTTGCTCCTCTGCGCGTTGCTCAGCGGCTTTTTCTGCGGCGGCGGCTTGATCGGCGGCTTCACCGTAGAGGCGCGCTTTCGGTTGAGATTTAGTGATTTTTACATCGCTATAATCAATCTTTGGCGCGTTATCAGGTTGATAGAAGGCTAATGAGTGTTTCAGGAAGTTCACATCATCACGTTCAGTACAACCTTCATCTAAGCGCTGATGAGCACCGCGAGATTCTTTGCGTAGCATGGCTGAGTGTGCCATGGCTTGCGCTACTTCTAAGCCATAACCGACTTCAATCGCATACAGCAGATCGGTGTTAAAGACTTTGCCTTTATCTTTGATGCTGATGCGCTTATAACGCTCTTTCAGTTCGGCTAACTTATCGATGGTGGTTTGCATCAAATCAGCTTGACGATAGATACCACAACCGGCTTCCATGGTGTGACCCATTTCGGTGCGAATTGTTGCCCAGTTTTCATCACCTTCTTGATTCATTAAGGCTTGAATGCGATCTTCAACCGCTTTGACTTGTTGGTTTATCGCGGATTCATCCCAGCCTTTAAAGCTCTCTGCACGTTGCGCCGCATGTTCACCTGCGACACGGCCAAAGACAACAAATTCAGCTAATGAGTTAGAGCCTAAACGGTTGGCACCGTGTAGGCCCACCGAGGCACATTCACCCACAGCAAATAAGCCTTTAATGCGAGTTTCACACTGGCCATTGGTTTCGATACCACCCATGGTGTAATGTACGGTCGGGCGAATTGGAATGGGTTCTTTCGCTGGATCAACGTTAACGTAAGCCTTGGCAAGTTCGCAAATGAACGGTAAACGTTCTTGCAGATACTCTTCACCAAGATGACGAAGATCGAGGTGTACTACATCACCGAGCGGATGCTTGATGGTGTTGCCTTTTTGCTGTTCATGCCAGAAGGCTTGTGACACTTTGTCACGCGGGCCAAGTTCCATGTATTTATTTTTTGGCTGACCGACAGGCGTTTCTGGCCCCATGCCGTAATCTTGTAAATAACGATAACCATGTTTATTGACGATGATACCGCCTTCACCACGGCAACCTTCGGTCATCAAAATCCCCGTACCCGGTAAACCTGTTGGGTGATACTGGACAAATTCCATATCACGCAGTGGCACGCCATGACGATAAGCCATTGCCATACCATCACCGGTTACAATGCCACCGTTGGTATTACAGTGGTAAACACGGCCAGCACCACCGGTGGCGAGTACCACAGATTTTGCTTTAATAACGACCAGTTCACCTTCAGCCATATGAATGGCAATCAGACCTTGTACTTCACCATCAACCACCAATAAATCGACCACAAAGTATTCGTCAAAACGTTTAATTTGTGGGTATTTAATTGAGGTTTGGAAGAGGGTGTGCAGCATATGAAAGCCGGTTTTATCAGCGGCAAACCAAGTGCGCTCAACTTTCATGCCTCCAAAACGACGGACGTTGACTTCCCCGTTGTCTTTACGACTCCAAGGGCAACCCCATTGTTCCATCTGGATCATTTCACGGGTTGCATTAGCAACGAAATATTCAACGACATCCTGTTCACACAGCCAGTCACCACCACCAACGGTATCGTTAAAGTGATTGTCTAGGCTGTCTTCTTCCTTGATAACTGCTGCGGAGCCACCTTCAGCGGCAACGGTATGGGAACGCATAGGGTAAACTTTAGAAATTAGTGCAACTTCTAAAT
Source organism: Vibrio sp. 11986-1-5 (assembly GCF_963878025.1). Lineage (NCBI taxonomy): Bacteria > Pseudomonadati > Pseudomonadota > Gammaproteobacteria > Vibrionales > Vibrionaceae > Vibrio > Vibrio sp. 11986-1-5. The sequence continues at coordinate 138,290 of NZ_CAWNVW010000051.1, read as the reverse complement.
TTGGGTTAGCTTCAGCCGCTGCAATAGCAGTACGAAGACCAGCGCCACCAGCGCCGATGACTGCGATATCTGTGGTAATCGTTTGCACAGTTATCCTCCAGTGTAGTGTATTGTGAGGTTTGGTTATTGCCTCTGATTATTATGTGGCGCGTGATGCGGCTAGAAATACTCTTGATCCGCTCTCGCTACTCAACACTTGAACTCAAGTGCTGGCTCTAGTGTAGAAGAGCAGAACAAAGAAAAAATTGATTCTGTTGGGTTTTTGCTTCAGTAGTGCAAGTACAAGCATACTTAATGCGCTTTGTGTGATAACGATCACGTACATAATGTGTGTGGTGGTTTACTTGGTTTTTTAGTTTCTCAGAGTAAAATGATGCTCTTGATTCGATAACTGATACTTTTTATGAGCCAGCCACAGTGGATGCCGAGTGCATCAATCCTCCAATTGCAACAGCGTGCCCGTTTATTACAGGATATCCGCCAGTTTTTTGCTGAGCGTGAGGTATTAGAGGTGGATACGCCCGCCATGAGTCAGGCGACGGTAACCGATATCCATCTACAAACCTTTCAAACTCAATTTGTTGGACCAGATTATGCGGCTGGGCAAACCTTGTATCTGATGACCAGCCCTGAATTTCATATGAAACGCTTACTGGCAGCCGGTAGTGGTTCTATTTATCAAATTAATAAAGCGTTTCGTAATGAAGAAAATGGTCGTTATCATAATCCAGAGTTTACGCTCCTCGAATGGTATCGGGTCGGTTTTGATCATCATGATTTGATGGATGAGGTGGATGCTTTGTTGCAGAAGATACTCTCCACCGATACCGCGGAGAGAATGACTTATCAACACGCGTTTTTGCAGGTGTTAAACGTTTGTCCGCTTGAAGCCAGCTTAGCTGAGCTTAAGCAAGTGGCTGCTCAGTTAGGGCTTAGTGATATTGCTGAGCCTGAGCAAGATCGCGATACTTTGTTACAACTACTATTCAGTATGGGTGTTGAAAATCACATTGGTCAGCAGAAACCCGTATTTGTGTACGATTTTCCGGCCTCTCAAGCCGCGTTAGCCAAGGTAAACCGAAACGATCCACGAGTTGCAGATCGCTTTGAGGTGTATTTTAAAGGTATTGAATTAGCGAATGGATTCCATGAACTAGACGATGCGGCTGAGCAGCGTAAGCGCTTTGAGCAAGACAACCAAAAAAGAATTGCTATGGGTCTTGTTGCGCAGCCGATCGATGAAAATTTGCTTGCGGCTTTGACCTCAGGATTACCAGCTTGCGCGGGAGTCGCATTAGGTATTGATCGTTTGATTATGTTGGCTTTAGGTGAAGATCACATTGATAAGGTCACGGCTTTTCCTTTTCCTCGCGCTTAGCACTCGCGTCAAACTGGCAAGCCCGTTATACTCCATCACTGTTTTGAACTTCCACTGTAAGAGCACAGGATATGCAAGAGTACATTGACTTTTTTCAACAGAACATGATCCTCTCCCTCGCATGGGTAGGGGTGTTTATCGCGTTGATTTTAAATATTTATAAATCTTCTACCGCGGTCTATAAAGAGATCGGTGCCGCTCAGGTAACCCATTTAATGAACCGTGAGAATGGGATTGTGGTTGATATTCGTACTAAAGATGAATACAAGCAGGGACATATTACCGACGCAGTTCACATTTTATTATCTGAGATTAAAGCGGGTAACTTCCCTGCTATTGAAAAACACAAAACAGACCCCATCATTGTTGTATGTAAAACGGGTCATAATGCTCGTGAAGCTGCGACACTTCTGGCCAAAGCAGGATTTGAAAATGTGAGTCTGCTTAAAAATGGTTTAGTGACGTGGAGCGAAGCGAAGTTACCTTTGGTTCGTGGCAAAAAGTAATCGTTGCTGTGTTATTTTGAGTAATGTTGCTTGTCACAAGCTGTGCTAAATGATTCGATTAGTGAGAGTTGCCATTGCTTGGCAACTTACTCTGGATGATTTTGCCGATACTCGTTTAGTCTCAAGACAGTTAACTGACCACTATTTTTGATATTAAGGATTTTAATCATGGCTGAAGCCGCACAACAAGAAGCACCACAACAAAATTTCGCAATTCAACGCATTTTCCTCAAAGACGTTTCTTTTGAAGCGCCAAACTCTCCGACTATGTTTCAAAAAGAGTGGAATCCAGACGTCAAGCTGGATTTGGACACGCAAAGTCGCGAACTGGGTGAAGGCGTATACGAAGTTGTGCTTCGTCTGACTGTGACAGTAAAAAATGCGGAAGAAACCGCCTTCCTGTGTGAAGTTCAACAAGCGGGTATCTTTACTGCTGAACAAATGGAAGCGGGGCAATTGGCTCATTGTTTAGGCGCATTCTGCCCAAATATTCTTTTCCCTTATGCTCGTGAAACCATCTCTAGCCTAGTGGTTAAAGGTACTTTCCCGCAATTAAATCTAGCGCCAGTTAACTTCGATGCTCTATTTATGAACTACCTACAACAGCAAGCTGCTGGTGAAACCGCGCAAGCTTAATTGGATTGATGGTTGTCTATAATTCCTGACTACTTGACGTAGCTAAGAAATAGGTAGAAAAATGCACAGAGCTGCTCATTGAGCTAAGCGATGTGCATTTTTGTTTTTAGCTTCGATCTAATGTGCTGTTACGAGCCGTTCAGGTGATTCATCCATTCATTCACTATTTATTAGGTAAAAAAATGACCGATTCGAAAGCACACTCTATTAATGCCGAACCGATCACCATGACGGTGATCGGTGCCGGTTCTTACGGGACTTCTCTGGCCATTTCATTAGCACGTAATGGAGCTAATATAGTGCTATGGGGGCATGATCCTCAGCACATGGCTCGTCTACAGGCTGATCGTGCCAACCAAGAGTTCCTTCCTGGAATTGCGTTCCCAGACAGTTTAATCATTGAATCTGATTTATCGAAAGCGGTGCAAGCCAGTCAAGATCTGCTGGTTGTCGTTCCGAGCCATGTCTTTGGGGTTGTATTACGCAGTTTACAGCCTTATTTGCGTCAAGATAGCCGTCTTTGCTGGGCAACCAAAGGCCTTGAGCCTGAAACCGGGCGTTTATTACAAGACGTTGCGCATGAAATTCTCGGCGATCACGTTCCATTAGCGGTACTGTCTGGACCTACTTTTGCAAAAGAGCTCGCGATGGGTATGCCGACGGCAATAGCGGTAGCTTCACCTGATGCTCAGTTTGTCGCTGACTTGCAGGAAAAAATCCATTGTAATAAAACATTCCGAGTGTACGCCAATCATGATTTTATCGGCATGCAGCTTGGCGGTGCGGTAAAAAACGTGATTGCGATTGGTGCAGGCATGTCGGACGGGATTGGTTTTGGTGCTAATGCACGTACGGCGTTAATTACTCGAGGTTTAGCGGAGATGTCTCGTCTTGGCGCTGCCTTAGGAGCACAGCCAGAAACCTTTATGGGGATGGCAGGATTAGGTGACTTAGTGTTAACGTGTACCGATAACCAGTCTCGTAACCGTCGTTTTGGTTTGGCATTAGGTCAAGGGAAAGCGGTGGACACTGCTCAGCAAGAGATTGGGCAAGTGGTTGAAGGTTATCGTAATACTAAGGAAGTGTCGTTATTGGCTGCACGTATGGGCGTTGAGATGCCGATTGTCGAGCAAATCTATCAGGTATTATATCAAGGCAAAGATGCCCGTTTGGCTGCGCAAGACTTGCTCGCACGAGATAAAAAAGCTGAGCAATAATCGATGTTGTTAGTGTCATTAGTCATCGATAACGATTGAATTTCTAATACCTGATAGATACTGTGGAAGGATAGTGCTATCGCGACCCGTCTGGAGGATGAGCGTGATGAGGCTAACTCAGTGAAAGGCAAAATAAAATGAAGCAGTGCGCACAAAAAAAAGTTTGGCAAACCATCATCCAAGAAGCTCGTGAACAATCCGAGCAAGAGCCGATGTTGGCGAGTTTTTATCACGCGACGATCATTAAGCATGATAGTTTGTCAGCGGCATTAAGCTATATTTTAGCCAATAAACTCAATACAGCATCCATGCCAGCAATGGCGGTACGTGAAGTGGTGGAAGAGGCGTTGGCTGCAGATCCGACGATTAGTGAGTTTGCTGCGTGTGATATTTGCGCTACCGTCAATCGTGATCCGGCTGTATCCATGTACTCAATGCCGCTATTGTATTTAAAAGGTTATCATGCGCTACAGGGGTATCGTGTCGCGAACTGGCTGTGGAAGCAAGGGCGTATCGCATTAGCTACCTATTTACAAAATCAAATTTCAGTCGCTTGTCAGGTAGATATTCATCCTGCGGCCAAGATTGGTTGCGGAATCATGCTTGATCATGCAACAGGGATTGTGATTGGTGAAACAGCCGTTGTTGAAGATGATGTATCCATTTTACAAGATGTGACACTAGGCGGTACCGGAAAAGAGTGTGGTGATCGCCATCCGAAAATTCGTGAAGGAGTGATGATTGGCGCTGGGGCAAAAATCCTTGGCAACATAGAAGTTGGCGAAGGCGCGAAAATTGGTTCGTGTTCTGTGGTACTACAGCCAGTGCCTCCCCATACAACGGTTGCTGGAGTGCCTGCGCGTATTGTCGGTCGTCCGAAAACCGATAAGCCCTCATTAGATATGGACCAGCAATTTAATGGTCGTTCACAAACCTTTATTGGTGGTGATGGTATTTGACCGACTATCCCCCTTAGCTGCCCTGACCACTTTGAGTGGCGGTTAGGAAGGGAAGCAAACCAACAAAAAAAGAGGATGCTCGGCATCCTCTTTTTCATGTTGAGTCAATCAAACCATCGCATTGAGCTCAGCGAGCGTCTCTTCCGCCCATTCGATCCATGCTTGACGAGTGAGCAAATTACGACGCAAGGTTAGGCGTTCTAAACGTTGCTGTTTATCCATCATCGCAGGATTTGCATAATAGGCTGACTCGATATCTTGATAGTGGCTAACAAGCTTACGAGATTCTTCGATTAATCCAATTAATTGGAGACGATAAGGTTCAGCAGATTGTACTGAGCACGCCATGAGCTTAGCGCTGAATTCATCTCTAACCGTTGGATGTGCCGTTGGTTGGTCAAACCATTCACCTAGAGCACAACGGCCCGTTTCGGTGATTGAGTAAACTTTACGATCAGGCTTGCCATCTTGAGGCTCTAGTACACAAGTCACTAGCCCTTGTTGCCCCATTTTATTCAGTTCACGGTAAACTTGTTGATGACTTGCCTTCCAAAAATAGCCAATACTGGCTGAAAATTCCTTAGTGATATCGTATCCAGTAGCATCACGAGTACTAAGAACGGTAAGAATAACGTGTGGTAATGACATGTCTTTAATCCAAATGGTGAGTAACTTCGTAATTGACTGAACCATCTTATGTACTTCTATCGGCACATTGGGATATGAGGTATCAGTCACGCAGCATCGAGTGCTGTCACTGTCACCTTAAAAAGCCTGTATCACCTAGGATTATGATGTTGTATTGATTGGACTGTGATTTGAAATAGTTATTAGGGCATCACAGGGTTTTGCATTATATCTAAATAATAAGCATAAAGTAGAATAAAAACAGTTTTTTCAATAAAAAAGTTGATAATTTTCTCAATAATCGCGCCCGAGCCTATAAAAGGCCATCTAAAGATGGCCTTTTGCTCTTTGCTTAGAGTTTTATGCTAATTTAATCAACCTGTATTGCGCATTCCGGCTGCAATGCCTGCAATGGTGACCATCAACGCTTCCTCTAACTCGGGATCCGCCTCGGTGGATTGACGAGTCCGATACAACAATTCAGCTTGCAGCATGTTCAATGGCTCGACGTAGATGTTACGCAGACGAATCGACTCATGGCCCCACGGATCGCTTTGCATCAGGTTCTCATTGTTTTCAACATTGAGTACCGTTTTGATGTCTTTTTGGAGCTGGTCTCGTAAGCGATCACCCAATGGACGTAATGCTGGCTCGACCAAGCGTTGGTCATAGTAACGAGAGACATCAAGGTTACATTTTGTGTATACCATCTCTAACATGCCTAAGCGAGTGGAGAAGAATGGCCATTCACGACACATCTCTTCGAGCAGAGCTTGGTGGCCTTTATCAACCGAGTATTGAATCGCTTCACCAGCGCCGAGCCAAGCTGGGAGAACCAAACGGTTTTGACTCCATGAGAAGATCCAAGGAATCGCTCGTAGGCTCTCCACACCACCTTGCGGATTACGTTTGGCTGGGCGAGAGCCAAGCGGTAGTTTTCCGAGTTCAAGTTCAGGCGTTGCTTGACGGAAGTAAGGGACAAAATCCGCTTCACCACGCACAATAGCTCGATACGCTTCACAAGAGACTTGTGAGAGAACCTCCATTAAGTCGCGCCACTCTTGCTTTGGTTCTGGTGGTGGTAGTAGGTTCGCTTCTAAAATAGCGCTGGCGTAAAGATGTAAGCTGTTGATGGCAACTTCGGGCAAGCCAAGTTTAAAACGAATCATTTCCCCTTGTTCGGTGACGCGTAATCCGGCTTTTAAACTCTTCGGTGGTTGAGACAACAGCGCTGCATGAGCAGGCGCACCACCACGACCAATCGAGCCACCACGACCATGGAATAACGTGAGATCAATGCTTTCTTCTTCGCACACCTTGACTAGGTCTTCCATAGCCCGATATTGAGCCCATCCGGCGGCCATCACCCCTGCATCTTTTGCAGAATCAGAATAGCCAATCATTACCATTTGTTGGTTTTGAATGAAGCCACGATAGAGATCAATCGCGAGTAGCTGTTTGATTACGCTTTCAGCATTATTGAGATCGTCGAGCGTTTCAAACAATGGGCAAACACTCATTCGATAAGGACAGCCAGACTCTTTTAATAATAGATGGACAGCTAAGACATCAGAGGCGGTATGAGCCATAGAAATTACATAAGCACCAAAGGCATCTTGCGGTTGAGCTGCAATAATTTTGCACGTTTCTAAAACCTCTTTTACCGATTCAGACGGCTGCCAATCCAATGGAAGTAGTGGACGTTTGGAGCTCAGTTCATTGGTTAAAAAAGCCAGTTTGTCTTGTTCGCTCCACTGATTGTAATCGCCAATGCCTAGGTAGCGAGTAAGCTCGGACAATGCTTCGGCATGGCGGCTACTTTCTTGACGAATATCGAGACGAACCAAGTGGATACCAAAAGCCTTCACTCGGCGTAGAGCATCGAGTAGCGAACCGTCAGCAATGACGCCCATGCCACACTCATGCAGTGATTGATAGCACGCGTATAATGGATCCCATAGCTGGCTCTCGGTCCGTAAAGGCGCTTTAACCGCCAGTTTTTGGCCATGTAACTTGCTATCGAGAATATCCAGTGTTTCTTGCAATAAACTGCGTACACCTTTAAGAACGGCGCGATAAGGTTCGTGCTCTTCTTCGCCCGCTAAAGTGCGTAGCGCCTCTGTGCACTTGGTCATGGATAATTCGCTGATCAATTCATTAATATCAGCTAAGTATAAATCGGCGGCTTTCCAGCGTGAGAGGAGTAAGACTTCACGTGTCACACTATGGGTTACAAAGGGGTTACCGTCGCGATCTCCACCCATCCAAGATGAAAAATGCACTGGCCGTGCGTCAATCGGTAACCCTTCACCAAGGTTAGCCTTAATATTATCGTTTAACTCACGTAAAAATTCTGGAACGGCTTGCCAGAGTGAGTTCTCAACGACGGCAAAGCCCCATTTTGCTTCATCGAGTGGTGTTGGGCGTTGCTTACGAATGACGTCAGAGTGCCAGCCCTGAGCAATTAACTGCTCTAGACGACGTTCGGTTTTTTGACGCTCTTTAGAAGACAGATCGCTCAGTTCAAGATTCGATAAACATTGGTTAATTTTGACCAAATTATTGATCATAGTACGACGAGTGATCTCAGTCGGATGAGCGGTAAGAACTAATTCGATGTTTAAATCACGAACGGCTTGGATTGCATCAAATTGGCTGATTTTTTTATCCGCTAATTTGCTAAACAAGCTTTGCAGTGCATTGGAGTCGTCTAGATGGTCTTCACTGTGTCGAGAAATAGTGTGATATTGATCAGCGATATTGGTTAAGTTGAGAAATTGATTAAAAGCGCGCGCGACCGGAGTCAGTTGATCATTATTGAGGTGCTTGATTTCTTCGATGAGTTTTTCTCGGTCGGCTTGGTTGCCTGCTCGAGCTGATTTAGAAAGTTGTCGGATGGTTTCGACTTTTGCCAAAATAACGTCGCCGTCAGCGGCTTGGATGGTTTGCCCTAGTAATCGACCCAGCATGCTCACGTTACTTTTTAGAGCGGCGTATTTTTCATTCATTATCATCCTGCCTTGTAAAAAAATTACATCCAATGTCATCTATTTAATTACACAATCTAGCGAAGTTTGTCTAGTGGAGTCAAACAAAGCATACAAAGATTTCATTTATGTCAGGCTGTATTTTGTTAGAGAAATGGTGGCAAAATAACTTATTTTGTTGAAATTTTCTTACAATTGACCGAAATCGTTATCATGGTTATGCCAGCATTATGGATTTGAATCTTTGAATGGGGGGCTGCGCCGCTCTCGCTATCAACGCGGTTCAACGAGCGGCGCGGAGGAAAAAGGATTACTCAGTAAAGCAGTATTTATTGATGGCTTGAGAAAGAATATTCACGGTCGGTTCGATAAAATCGAAGGATAAATATTCATCGGGTTGATGCGCTTGATCGATAGAGCCGGGACCAAGAACTAGAGTTGGACATAACTGCTGTAGAAACGGAGCTTCGGTGCAATAATTGACCGTTTGTGAGGGTTGTCCACACAGTTCGCTCACGCCAAGAATAAACGGGTGATCGTGCTGGCATTCATAACCAGGGATCGGCTCATGTAATGCTTCAATCGCAATACGGCCAGGCCATTTGTCTTGAACATCTTTGAGTGCACCGCGCAGTAGATTATCGAGCCCATCTAAGCTAATTCCCGGTAAAGGCCGGACATCATAATGCAGCTCACAGCAGCCACAGATACGGTTCGGACTATCGCCGCCATGAATATGGCCGAGGTTGAGGGTCGGGCTTGGGATCTCGAAGCCCGGGTGATGATACTCTTTAATCAGTCGGTCACGCAGTTGCATCAGGGCAAACATGACTTCGTACATAATCTCAATCGCATTAACGCCCAGCGCAGGATTGGATGAATGACCAGACTGCCCTGTAACACGAATCGCATTGGCGACGTGGCCTTTATGTCCACGAACTGGCACTAAGCTGGTCGGTTCACCAATAATGCAGTAATCGGGTTGAAAAGGCGCGTTAGCTGTAAAATGTCTGGCACCCAACATAGTCGTCTCTTCATCACAGGTCGCTAAAACATACAGGGGTTTATTTTGCTTACTCCAATCGATATTTTTGACTGCCTGATAAATGAAAGCAAAAAAACCCTTCATATCAGCTGTGCCTAAGCCGTAGAAACGATCGTTGGCCTGAGTTAAAGCATGAGGTTCAAAGTTCCAGCGGCCTTGATCAAAAGGCACGGTATCACTGTGTCCTGCTAAGAGTAACCCACCTTCACCAGTGCCTTTTTGGGCAATTAAATTATGTTTTCCTGGCGCAACCTCTTCCACTTGGGTGGTAAAACCGAGCGCTTCAAACCATTCTGCTAATTTAGCAATCACCTCACTATTACCGTGATCCCATGTTGGGTCAGTGGAGCTAATGGAAGGCGTGGAAATCAGGCCCGAATAGACCTCCAAGAAACTGGGTAATTGCATATTATCTTTGCTCCTACTATTGACAGAATATCGCTGAAAATGTAAAACACATATTAAATCACTTTTTATGAATAAAAAACCAATTAAAACCCGTTTTTATAAATTAAAAATCAGTTTTAATTTAGGTTTTGCTCCGTTTGGGATGGGTATTAATGTTAAAAACCGCAATTATTGGTGCAAGTGGCTATACCGGTGCTGAATTGGCACTGATGGTGGAAAAACACCCTCAACTCAAACTAGCAGGTTTATATGTTTCCGCCAACAGCCTCGATGCAGGAAAATCAATGGCCGAGTTGCACGGTAAACTAGCGAATTTGGTTGATATGGAGATTCAGCCTCTCGTTGACCCACTTGTTGTTGCGAGTGACTGCGATGTGGTGTTTTTAGCTACAGCACATGAAGTCAGTCACGACCTAGCACCAATTTTTCTTGCCCAAGGTTGTCAGGTGTTTGACTTATCTGGTGCTTTTCGTGTGAAAAGTGAGGGGTTCTATCCCAATTATTATGGTTTTGACCACCAACATCGTGAATGGTTAGACAAAGCGGTTTACGGCTTAGCGGAATGGAATCGGGAAGCGATTCAGCATGGTTCACTGATAGCCGTGGCGGGATGCTATCCGACAGCGGCGCAGTTGGCTATCAAGCCATTGATTAACGCAAGTTTACTCGATACTGAGCAGTGGCCAGTGATTAATGCGACCAGTGGTGTAACTGGCGCTGGTAGAAAAGCCACCCTAAGCAACAGTTTTTGCGAAGTGAGTTTACAACCTTATGGCGTCTTTACTCATCGTCACCAACCAGAAATTGCCACCCATCTAGGCTGTGAGGTGATCTTCACTCCTCATCTGGGTAATTTTAAACGGGGCATTTTAGCGACGATAACCATGAAGTTGGCTGCTGGTGTCACAGCGCAGCAGGTCGATGAGGCGTTTATTCAAGCTTATGCTGATAAACCCGCGGTCAGACTGAAATCCAGTTTACCATCGATTAAAGATGTTGAATTTACGCCATTTTGCGATTTGGGTTGGCGTGTACAGGGCCAGCATCTGATCGTCGTTTCGGCGATTGATAATTTGTTAAAAGGGGCATCGAGTCAAGCGATGCAATGTTTAAATATTCATTACGGTTTTTCTGAGCTAACGGCTTTGGTGTAAAGCACCAAGCGTAAGGGTGAAATATGATAGATACACAGCATAATCCATTGGTGATTAAATTAGGCGGCGCAGCGCTGTCTTGTTCTGACACGCTAAGCAAATTGTTTGGCGCTATCGCACTGTATCAAGCTCAAGCTCAGCGACGAATTGTCATTGTTCATGGTGGCGGTTATTTGGTTGATGAGTTAATGGCAAAATTACACCTGCCGACGGTAAAGAAAGAAGGGCTACGTGTTACCCCTTATGAACAAATTCCTTTTATTGCCGGAGCGTTAGCAGGAACGGCCAATAAAATGCTCCAAGGACAAGCCATAAAAGACGGTTTGAATGCTATCGGATTATGTTTAGCGGATGGTGGCCTATGTCAAGTTGAAGAGCTCGATCCTGAGCTTGGGGCGGTAGGTAAAGCTCTGCCGGGTAATTCACAACTGTTACAAGCCATTCTTAATGCTGGCGGGCTACCGATCATCAGTTCGATTGGTCTTACTGCAAGCGGACAAATGATGAATGTCAATGCCGATCAAGCGGCGGTGGCGGTAGCCGGTGCTTTGGATGCCGAGTTAGTTTTGCTCTCTGATGTGAGTGGAGTCTTGGATGGCAAAGGGCATTTATTGGCCAGCTTAAATGCCCAGCAAGCGACTAGTTTGATTGCTGGTAAAGTGATCACCGATGGCATGATCGTTAAAGTCAAGGCTGCGCTAGAGGCCGCCAATGATTTGGGACGTCCTATTCAAGTGGCGACATGGCGTTACCCAGAGAAACTGCACAAGCTATTTGCTGGTGAAAGTATTGGAACCCAATTTTTACCACAATAAATCACACAGGCAATCGGTGGCGGAGAGCCACTAAACACAATCAATAGGCCTTAGTGCAGACCGTGAATCGGCGGTACTGGGCAATGGAGAAAGCGTCAATGAGTAAAGTTCAAGTTAATAAAGTAGTGGTTGCCTATTCTGGTGGTCTGGATACTTCGGTAATTATTCCATGGTTAAAAGAAAACTATGCCTGTGAAGTTGTTGCCTTTGTCGCAGATGTCGGCCAAGGAGAAGAAGAGCTACAAGGTATTGAAGAAAAAGCGAAAGCCTCGGGTGCTTCAGAGTGTTATGTCGTCGATTTAAAAGAACAGATGGTTGCTGAGTATATTTATCCAACCTTAAAGACGGGGGCGTATTATGAAGGAAAATACCTGCTAGGGACCTCAATGGCTCGGCCAATTATTGCGAAAGCGCAAGTAGAGATCGCTCGTAAAGTAGGCGCTGATGCCCTGTGTCATGGTTGTACTGGTAAAGGTAACGATCAAGTACGTTTTGAAGGCGCGTTTGCTGCCCTTGCACCGGATTTACATGTAATCGCGCCATGGCGAGAATGGGATATTGTCAGCCGCGAAGAGTGCCTCGACTATTTGGCTGAACGTAATATCCCTTGCGCTGCATCGTTGACTAAAATCTATTCACGTGATGCTAATGCGTGGCACATTTCGACGGAAGGTGGCGTACTCGAGAGTACTTGGAATGCCCCTAATGAGGACTGCTGGGTATGGACCGTTGATCCTGAACAAGCACCAAATGAAGCTGAGTATGTCACTTTACAAGTGGAAAAAGGTCAGGTAGTTGGTGTTGATGGTGAATTGATGACACCTTATAACGCCTTAGTTTATTTGAACGAAAAAGGCGCTAAACATGGTGTTGGTCGAATCGATATTGTTGAAAACCGTCTGGTCGGTATGAAATCTCGCGGCTGTTATGAAACTCCGGGGGGGACGATTATGATGGAAGCGCTACGTGCGGTTGAACAGTTGGTACTAGATAAAGCATCGTTTGAGTTTCGTGAAGAGCTTGGCATTAAAGCCTCACATCTGGTGTATGATGGCCGTTGGTTCACCCCACTACGTGAAGCAGTGTTTGCCGCTGCCGATCAGCTCGCTCAGCAGGTTAATGGTGAAGTGGTGATCAAGCTTTACAAAGGGCAAGCGATCGCCACTCAGAAACGTTCTGCGAACAGTTTGTATTCAGAAGCGTTTGCTACCTTTGGGGCTGATGAAGTGTATGACCAAAGTCATGCTGGTGGGTTCATTCGTTTGTACTCCTTAGCCAGTCGGATTCGTGCCATGAACGAAAACAAATAACCATCAGGATATGGAGTGATGGTACTGTAAGAGATTCGTCCACAAGGATCGCTAAGCGATCCTTGTTTTTAACCCGAGTACAAGATGTTTTCCTATGGCGTATGCGCCTTAGGTCAAAGGTAGGAGAAACGCAATGGCATTATGGGGCGGAAGATTTACCCAAGCAGCAGACACCCGGTTTAAACAATTTAACGACTCCCTGCGTTTTGACTACCGATTAGCTGAGCAAGATATTGTCGGCTCGATTGCTTGGTCGAAAGCGTTACGGTCGGTGAAGGTACTGACAGAACAAGAGCAGCAAGCGCTAGAATTGGCATTAAATGAGTTAAAGCTTGCGGTAATGGAAGATCCTGAGCAGATTCTGTCATCGGATGCGGAAGATATTCACTCATGGGTTGAGCAGCAACTGATCGGTAAAGTCGGTGATTTAGGTAAAAAGCTGCACACTGGACGTTCACGTAATGATCAAGTCGCCACCGATTTAAAATTATGGTGTCGTCAGCAAGGCCAGCAGTTACTGCTCGGCTTGGATAGATTGCAGAGTCAGTTGGTTTCGGTTGCGGAGCAACATCAAGCCACTGTTTTGCCTGGCTATACACATTTGCAGCGTGCTCAACCGGTGACCTTCGCCCATTGGTGTTTAGCTTATGTCGAAATGTTTGAGCGTGATTATTCACGCTTAAAAGATGCGCTACAACGATTAGATACCTGTCCACTTGGTTCTGGTGCACTGGCAGGAACCGCTTATCCTATCGATCGTCAGCAATTAGCTCATGATCTCGGGTTTCGCCGGGCTACGCGTAATTCACTCGATTCGGTGTCGGATCGCGATCATGTGATGGAACTAATGTCGGTAGCATCGATTTCGATGCTTCACTTGTCGCGTTTAGCCGAAGATATGATCTTCTATAACTCCGGTGAGTCTGGATTTATTGAATTAGCAGATACGGTAACCTCTGGTTCATCATTAATGCCGCAGAAGAAAAACCCCGATGCTCTGGAATTGATCCGTGGTAAAACTGGTCGGGTTTATGGGGCATTAGCGGCGATGATGATGACCGTAAAAGCTTTGCCTTTAGCCTACAACAAAGACATGCAAGAAGATAAAGAAGGGCTGTTTGACGCGCTTGATACTTGGCATGATTGTATGGAAATGGCAGTCTTGTGTTTTGACGGGATCAAAGTGAAAACTGAGCGGACTTTAGAAGCGGCCAAACAAGGGTATGCTAATGCTACTGAGCTGGCCGACTATTTAGTTGCTAAAGGTATTCCGTTTCGTGAAGCACACCATATTGTTGGCGTCGCGGTAGTTGGCGCTATCGAAAAAGGCTGCGCATTGGAAGAGTTATCCTTGGCTGAGTTAAAAGCCTTTTCTCCTGTGATTGAAGATGATGTTTACGCCATTTTAACCATCGAATCATGCTTAGAAAAACGCAGTGCACTCGGTGGCGTCGCTCCGTCACAAGTGGCTTATGCCGTTGAAGAGGCCGAAAAACGTTTGGCGAAGCGGGATGCAAGTGCGGTCAAAGTACGTCCAGCACGCTTAACCGATATTGAACGTTTAGAAGGCATGGTTGCTTATTGGGCAAACATGGGCGAGAACTTACCGCGTTCACGAAGCGACATTGTACGCGATATTGGTTCGTTCGCTGTGGCTGAACATCATGGTGAGATAACGGGATGCGCCTCGCTCTACGTTTACGATTCAGGATTAGCAGAAATTCGTTCTCTTGGGGTTGAAGCGGGCTGGCAGCGTCAAGGTCAAGGGCGTGCGATTGTCCATTACTTAGTGAAAAAAGCCCAGCAAATGGCGATTAATAAAGTGTTCGTACTGACTCGTTCTCCGGAGTTCTTTATGAAACTGAACTTTATTCCAACCTCGAAAACGTTATTGCCGGAAAAGGTATTAAAAGATTGTGAGCAGTGCCCGCGGCAACATGCTTGTGATGAAGTAGCCTTAGAAGTGGATTTTGCCCAACGGATTGTTATCCATCAACGATAAGTGTTGAGATCTTTTATGGTGAAACCAAGCAAAAGAAAAGATCAAAAAAGATCGTGTAAAGTGGAACCAACCAGAAAAAGCACAGTCTATATCTATACCACTGCTTTTTCTTAGATCGCTCTAAGAGAGCCCTAAAACTCCTTTTCGTTTTAGGGCTTTTTTGTGGGCGAGTGATCAGTCGAGTTTTTTTGACGCTCTCGCCAAGGCAGTACGACAAACTTCATCCATAAATGTAAAAATAACAAACCATTAAAAGCGAAACCTGCGAAGAGAAGGGCGATGGATGCGATGGCGGTTGGCTCATTTCTAAATAACCAAAACCAGACTCCCCAGCAAGCGACAGATAGTACGGTTAACCAATCAATACAGCGTTGGCAACGACCGATTTTTTTCCAGAACCATGCTTGATCACAGTAGTGACAACTGGTGAGTTTCATGGTGACTCCTTAATGGATGAGGTGCAGCGCTTAAGTATGTTATCGCGTTAAGCGAAACACGAGAAGTATTAACCCATCAGTGTGAGATTAGTGGCAAAACATAAAAGCTTTGATAGTCATCAGCATTCAATGTTATGGTTTTTGATAGGTATATTCTTACTGCAGCAGTGACGCTATAACGAGACGCCTTTTCTGTTGCTTTCGATATGATTGATGGTTTTTATCTAGGAATAAGATGAACATTCGAGATTTTGAATACTTAGTTGCTCTTGCTGAGCACAAGCATTTTCGTAAAGCCGCTGAATCCTGCTTTGTCAGTCAGCCGACTCTTAGTGGACAAATTCGCAAGCTAGAAGATGAACTTGGTACGGTATTGTTAGAGCGTAGTAGTCGGCGGGTATTATTTACCGATTCTGGGCTACAGCTTGTTGACCAAGCCAAACGTATTCTCAGTGAAATTAAAGTTTTCAAAGATATGGCCAGTCAACAGGGAGGGGCCATGAGTGGCCCGATGCACATTGGGTTTATTCCGACGCTAGGCCCTTATTTATTGCCGAAGATTATCCCTGAGCTCAAAGCTCGTTTTCCCGACTTGGCGCTCTATTTACATGAAGCGCAAACGCATCAATTAGTGCGTCAGTTAGAAGAGGGCAAGCTCGATTGCTTGGTATTAGCCTCGGTTGAGGAGAGTGCCCCTTTTAAAGAGATCGATATCTACAATGAGCCGATGAGTATTGCTGTGCCTTGTTCACACGAATGGGCCAATCGTGATGAGGTGGATATGTTGGAACTGAACGGTAAAACCGTATTGGCATTAGGCGATGGTCACTGCTTACGTGACCAAGCGTTAGGTTTTTGTTTTGCTGCGGGGGCGAAAGACGATGAGCGTTTTAAAGCCACCAGTTTAGAAACCTTACGTAATATGGTCGCCGCTGGGGCTGGGATTACTTTGTTACCTCAGCTCTCGCTACCGGATGAAAAAACCAAAGATGGTGTATGTTATATCAAAGCGGTCAATCCACAGCCATCACGACAAATTGTTTTGGCTTATCGCCCCGGTTCACCGCTGCGCCAGCGCTATGAACAGCTAGCTCAGGTGATGAAAGAGCGCCTACAAGCGTTAGCCACTCAATAGCCTGCCTGTTCAGTGTCTGAAAATAACACCGCCCCTAATTGGGGCGGTCAAGATTAAAATAAGCTGTCACTATCATCTAAGTAGATGCTGTGAGGGGTATCCTCTTGTACATACTCTTTCGGTTCCGTTCCTTGGACAAAGTATTCGAACATAGAACTGGAATCTAATTTATTGGTGAGTAGCCCACTGTCGCGATCAATTCTCACGCGAATGATTTTCGGTGGAATGGCTTTGGGTTGGGCCGGCACACCATCGAGAGCGATGCGCATAAATTCTACCCATCCCGGTTGGGCTGTTTTCGCTCCGGCTTCCGCGCCAGTAATATCATCATCAGTATTCGGATTAGGGGCTGTGCTACCTAAGTTACGACTATGATCATCAAATCCGACCCAAGCCGTTGCGACCATGCCTGGTCCAAAGCCATTATACCAAGCATCTTTCGAGTCGTTAGTTGTTCCTGTTTTTCCGCCCACATCACGACGTCTTAAGGTTTGTGCGCGCCAACCGGTACCATTCCATCCCGTTCCTGCACGCCAATCACCGCCACCCCAGATATTGCTATACATCATTTCACGAACGAGGAAAGCATTCTGTTCGGAAATCACCTGTGGTGCATAATTGACCGTGGCATCTTGTTCATTGAACGGATTATCGGATGATGATTGACAATCCTGATGACAAACCACTTTGGGGTTAGCTAAAAATTCGACATGGCCAAAACTGTCTTCCACTTTGCTGATGTAGAACGGCTCAACATAATATCCACCGTTAGCAAATACCGAATAGCCTTGAGCCATTTTGACGGGCGTTAAGCTGCCTGCGCCTAGGGCAATGGTCTCAGAGCGAGGTAATTGAGATAACTCAAAACCGAAGCGGGTCAAGAAATGGCGAGTCTCTTCCAAACCGACTTCTCGCAGTACCCGGACTGCCATGACGTTTTTCGACTGCGCTAGACCAATCCGCAGACGAGTGGGGCCGACGTAAGTCGGGGGCGAGTTTTTAGGACGCCAAGCAATACCTTGGCTTTGATCCCATTGGTTAATCGGAGCATCATTGATTAATGAGGCTAGAGTGAGGCCTTTTTCCAAAGCCGCAGAGTAAATGAACGGCTTGATACTTGACCCCACCTGACGGACCGATTGGGTTGCACGGTTAAAATTACTGTGCACGAAGTTAAAGCCACCAACCAGTGCTAGTATCGCACCATTATCGGGATCCATAGCAACGAACGCCGTATTCGCATTAGGCACTTGACTTAATGTCCAGTGTTCTTGTTCATCACCTATAGCGTGCTGGCGACGAATCCACACTTGTTCACCTACCGCTAGAATATCACTGGCTTTAGTCGGTAAAGGCCCTTGACGGTCGTCAGTAATAAATCGCCTTGCCCAGTTCATGTCTTCCCATGCAATGGTTTTTAGTCCGGCATTTTTTACCCAAACCTGAGCCGATTTTTCTTCGACCTTAACCACAATCGAAGGCAGAAGATCGCCGTAAGTGGGTTCACTACGTAAGTGAGCGATCATGGTCGGGGTATCCCAAGCCGATTGCCCCGCTTTCCAGAGTACTTTTTCGGCACCACGGTAGCCGTGACGCATATCGTAAGCGAGGAGATTATCGATAGCGGCTTGGTTTGCGGCTTGTTGTAACTTGGTGTTGACCGTCGTGTAGACATTCATCCCAGAGGTATAGGCCGCTTCTTCACCATAACGTTCGACCATCCATGCGCGCGCAATTTCTGCCACGTAAGGAGCTCGTAGCTCAATTTCTGCGCCATGGAATTTGGAGATTAATGGTTCATTACGAGCCTGATCATACTCTTGTTGGGTGATGTAGTTTTCTGCCAGCATGCGTAATAAGACGACATTGCGACGGTGAGTGGCTCGCTCCACAGAGAAAAGGGGATTCATGGTAGAAGGGGCTTTGGGTAGGCCAGCAATCATCGCTATTTCACTTAACGTCAGATCTTTGACTTCTTTACCAAAGTAGGTTTGAGCTGCTGCACCAACGCCGTAAGACCGATGACCGAGATAAATTTTATTCAGGTAAAGCTCCAAGATCTCTTCTTTACTCAAGAGCTGCTCAATATGAATGGCAATAAAGATCTCTTTAATTTTACGCATAATTTTCTTCTCATTGGATAAGAAGAAATTACGGGCCAGTTGTTGGGTAATGGTACTTGCCCCTTGAGAGGCACTCCCTGAGGCCATGACGGCCACAGCGGCACGAGTAATCCCAATCGGGTCAAAGCCGTAGTGTTCGTAAAAACGTGAATCCTCGGTTGCGATCACCGCTTCGAGTAATTCTGGTGGCATTTCATCAAGGCGCAATGGAATGCGTCGTTTTTCACCGAATTGAGCAATCAGTTTACCGTCTTCACTAAACACCTGCATGGGAGTTTGTAGCCGAACGTCTTTTAATTCAGCGACATCGGGTAGATCTGGCTTTACATAAAAATAGAAGCCAAAGATTGTAGTGACTCCAAGAATAATGCAAATCAATGAAAATATGAGTAAACGCTTTATGAACTTCACCGGAGAATCCCTGTTTAGTAGAGGCTGTCTTAGTACAAACCCCTGTACTCTAGACTAAAACCTCAGCACTTAAAAATAGTGAACGGTTATTTTCTCACAAATAAGTGTGTGAGGCTGAGAATTGTCACTGGAGTTAATGGCATGAGTAAATCATTAGTTATTGGTGTCGATATCGGTCATCACAGCATCAAAGCTGTGGCTCTTAAACCAAACGGCGACAATTATTCGCTGCACGGTTGCACAGAAATCGTCATTACTGACGACATTTTCGCCGATAACGATACGTTGAATTATCAGAAAATTGTAAAGAAACTCAAAGAACTAAAAAAGAGTTTCCCGCTATTTAGTCGCAAGGTTGCGATTGCTCTGCCTGACACGGCGGTAATTAGTAAAGTATTACAAATAGATAGCGACTTGGACCCCCGTGAAAAAGAGTTTGCTATTTATCAGGCTTTTTCTCATCAATCCCCGTTGCCGATGGAAGAGCTGAGCTTAGATTTTGTTCCCTTACCGATTCAAGCGTTCGCTAAAAACCGAACAGCGACCTATCAGGTGTATGCCACCCGAAGAGAAGTCGTCGCGAGTCGATTATCGGCGATTCAACAAGCTGGGCTGGAAGCGACTTTACTGGATGTGCAATTACATGGTCTGGCTCAGATTTGGCAGCAGGTGAGTCAGGCTCAACAGCGCTCGAATTGGATGTTGGTCGATGTCGGTTATACCCAAACTACGTTATGTATCGATTTTGCCGATAAAGCGCCGTTTTATAAGGATATTGCCTTAGGTACACGCTGGTTTGAATTGCCATCTCTGGCGGAAACGATGGCGCGCAGCGATGAACGTAACCAATGGCTATTCAATCGATTGTTTGTCGAACGCCTAACCCGTCAACTGCAGCTATTTACTTCCGTTCATGGTCAGCAAAGCCTCGCGGGGATCTGGTTATCTGGTGGCGGGGCGATGATGGATGGGCTAGCAGAAACCATCACCGAGCAGCTTGGATTACCCTGTGAACGGTTCGCGCCATTAGCGACTTTTGTCAACAAAATCACTCAACGTAAGCGGTTAAACGATCAGCCTAAATTCACGACGGCTGCCGGTCTTGCGTTGCGAGGTATAGCATGGTTGGAGAGTGGGCATGTTGCATAGCATCAATTTATTCCCTTGGCGAGAGGCACAGCGTGCTGATCATAAACGGCGTTTTCTCCAGCTTATGAGTCTTGGTGTCTTAGTCGCTTTGCTCATGCAATGGGGTGCCGGCCATTATCTTGATCAGCAACAACAGCACCAACAGGCACGATTAGATTTTTTGAATCAGCATCTTCAGCAACTGGATCAGCGATTACGGGCGCTCAAAATGACCGAAGCTGAGCATCAAGCACTGCAAGCCCGGCTCAGTGTTGTTGAGTCCTTACAGCAAAAGCGCAATAAAACCACACAATTGATGAACTTGATGCCAGAGTTGATTCCTGAAGGGGTTTACGTCGACAAAATTAGTATGAAGGGGGATGCGGTCGAAGTCAGTGGTATTAGCGATAGTACCGCACGCTTAGCCACCATGTTAGATAAATTAGAAAGGTCACCACACTTATCAGCAGTAGGCATGCACTCGATTGTCGCTGGGAATCAGCGTTTTAATAAAGATTTTCAGAGTTTTAAGGTCTCTTTTCATTTTCATACTGCTCAACCAGGATTAGAGGCGTTGATTCGGCAAGGTGAACATCATGGCTAATTTTCGTGATTTAGATATCGATGAATTGCTTGAATGGCCGCTCAACGCACAACTGACGGTGATTGTGTTGGTCATGGTAGTGATTCAAGTCATCGGCTATGGCATGTATTTATCACCTAAACAAGAGGCACTCGAAGGACTCAATCAGCAAGAGCTGAGTCTTAAATCGATAGTACGCATTAAGGCCAATAAAGTCGCGGCATTACCTCAGTTGCAATCTCAATTGGATGAGTTAGCTGAGCGTTATGATTTTTTATTGCGCCAACTCCCAGCACAGCAAGAGCTGGCCAGTTTGCTTGCTTCTGTGAACGAACTAGGATTAGAACATGGGTTAACCTTTACTCGAATTGATTGGGGAGAAAAGCAACCGCAGGCATTTTTGTATCGCTTACCATTGAATATTGAACTCACGGGGAGTTACCACAACATTGGCGATTTTTCTCAGGCGATAGCGACGCTACCAAGAATCATCAATGTTGATGATGTGGATTGGCAAAGAGTCAGTCAAGAGAGCAGTACCTTACATTTCAGAGTACGGGCTTACACCTACCAGTTTAAGGCGGAGGCAGGCGATGAGAAATAGTACGTCAATCGTGACCGCGCTACTCACTTTTGTTTCCTTAGTGGGGTGTAAAGCCAATCAAGAGTCTTTGGTGGACTACTTAGCGGAAGTGGAAGCCAAGAGTCAACAAGAGGTCGCTCAGCTAACGCCAGTGATTGCGTTTCAAGCTTTTGAATATGCACAGCATGACGCGCGCGAGCCTTTTGTTTTACCACGAGAAGCGATAGCCCAAAATCAACCGATCACTAATCGCCATTGCTGGCAGCCTAAATCGAGAGGAAAAACCACTTCACTGGAGCGATATCCGCTAAATCAGTTGCAATTGCGTGGTGTGATGCGCCGTGAAAGAGAAGTTTCTGCTTTGATTCAAACACCTGATGGGATGGTGGTTACTCTCCAAACGGGTCAGTACATCGGAGTAAATAATGGGCAAGTTATACGCGTGGCCGAGGATCATCTATTGATTAAAGAGACCTTACCAGATGGATTGGGGTGCTGGAATCAGCGTCACGTCACATTGGCTTTGAAATAAACATTTCTGTTTAGAGACTAAATTATGATTAAAGGATTACCTTCAAGTATCGTGGTAGTGCTGCGCTACCTGCGCATCACGCTATGGCTAGGTTTGGCATTGACGACGCAGGCTGCTCTAGCGAGTGATAGCAATCAGTTTAAACACATCGATTTTCGGGTAACCCCCGACAAAGCCGCGGTGATTGTGATTGAGTTAGCGTCTGCATCGAGTGTGGTTGATGTCCAGAAAACGACGCAGGGGTTAAGTATTGAATTATTAAAAACCGATGTGGCTGAGGAACAGCTTTATTTACTTGATGTACAAGACTTCGCAACCATAGTTGAGAGTGTGGAAGTTTTTCGTCAAACACCAAGCACGTTGTTGTTGGCTAAAATACACGGTCCCTTTCATTATGATTATCAGCTCAAAGGTCGTTACGTTGAAGTGACAATAACGCCGTTAAAAGCCGATATTCAAAGTGCGCCAGCCAATCTACTTGAACCATCAGCCAAGCTGATTTCGATTAACTTTCAAGACATTCCGGTACGTAACGTTTTACAACTGATCGCTGATTATAATCAGTTTAACTTAGTGGTATCTGATTCAGTGGTAGGGAATTTAACCCTGCGTTTAGATGGTGTGCCATGGCAGCAAGTGTTGGACATTATTTTGCAGGTGAAAGGGTTGGATAAACGGGTTGAGGGCAATGTGATTTTGGTAGCGCCTAAGGCGGAACTCGATTTACGTGAAAAACAACAGCTGGAAAAAGCCCGTTTAGCAGAAGAGTTGGGAGACTTGCAGTCAGCCATCATCAAAATAAGTTTCGCGAAGGCGTCAGATATCGCTGAGATGATTGGTGGGACGGGAGCGGTGAATATGCTCTCTGAACGAGGTTCAATCAGTATCGATGAACGTACCAATGCCTTATTAATTCGCGAATTGCCGGAAAATATTCATGTGATCCGAGAGATCATTTCGGCGTTAGATATCCCTGTTAAGCAGGTACAAATTGAAGCGCGAATTGTGACCGTGAATGAAGGTAATCTTGATGAACTCGGTATTCGTTGGGGCGTGAGCTCAACACGCGGTAATAATACAGTTGGTGGTTCAATAGAAGGTAACTTAACGGGTATTGGTCTCTATCAACCAGAAGATGGTAGCGAAATGATCAATAACTTCCTTAATGTCAATTTGGGAGCCACAGCAGCGAATGCTTCGAGCATCGCGTTTCAGGTGGCAAAGCTGGGTTCAGGGACACTGCTCGATCTTGAACTTTCAGCGATGCAGCGAGAATCGAAGGCGGAAATTATTTCCAGTCCACGGCTCATCACTACCAATAAAAAGCCAGCTTATATAGAGCAGGGGACAGAGATCCCCTATTTAGAATCGTCTTCCAGCGGTGCGACTACGGTGGCATTTAAGAAAGCGGTACTGAGTTTACAGGTTACCCCGCAGATTACGCCGGATAATCGTTTGGTGCTGGATTTAAGTGTTACCCAAGACCGACCTGGCGATATTGTCAAAACCGGTACCGGAGAAGCGGTAGCGATCCACACGCAACGGATTGGTACTCAAGTTTTAGTCAATAATGGCGAAACTGTGGTACTGGGCGGTATTTTCCAACACAGCATCACTAATACTGTCGATAAAGTGCCATTACTGGGTGATTTACCGTTACTCGGTGCGCTTTTTCGACGTAGCTATCAGCAAATGGGCAAAAGTGAGCTACTGATTTTTGTTACTCCAAAGGTTGTAATTCAGTAACTTAGTGTGATTATTTCCGCTAAAGCAAAATTAAAGTTGCATTAGTGGCACCTTATCTAGATAATTTCGGGTCTTATCACGAATTATCTGTGAGGAATAGGTGCCACAAGCATTCCTATCGTCGACCGCTGTCTGGCGAATCTTGTGGCGATGTCATTGAATTAACGTTGTAAATTACTGCTAAACATGGCCGAAAAACGCAATATTTTTCTTGTTGGCCCGATGGGCGCTGGCAAAAGTACAATTGGTAGACACTTGGCTCAACAACTTCATATGGAGTTTGTTGATTCCGATACTGTCATTGAAGAGCGCACTGGCGCAGATATCGCATGGGTATTTGACGTTGAAGGTGAAGAAGGCTTCCGCAAACGCGAGGAAGCGGTGATCAATGATCTTACTGAGCAACAAGGTATTGTTCTCGCCACTGGTGGTGGCTCAGTGATCAGCAAAGAAAACCGTAACCGCCTTTCTGCTCGAGGCGTGGTTGTCTACTTAGAAACCACTATTGAAAAACAATTAGCACGTACTAACCGTGACAAGAAACGCCCTTTATTACAGACGGATCATCCTCGAGAAGTGCTAGAAGCACTTGCTGATGAGCGTAATCCTTTGTATGAAGAAATTGCGGACATCACAGTACGTACCGACGATCAAAGTGCAAAAGTGGTAGCCAACCAGATCGTAAAAATGCTAGAAGAACACTAACCAGTTCTTTTATTTTGGAGTGCAAACCATGGAACGGATTACGGTCAGCCTAGGTGAGCGTAGCTACCCCATTTCAATTGGTGCCGGATTATTAAATAATCCGGCCCTTCTTCCTCTTTCCGCCCAGCAAAAAGTGGTGGTGATCACCAATGATACGGTTGCGCCACTTTATGCTGAGCGATTACTTGCCGTTCTAAACCAAATCGGCTGTTCATCGGCTCTACTGGAACTTCCAGACGGCGAACAGTACAAAAATCTCGATACCTTCAATACGGTCATGAGCTATCTACTTGAGCATAATTACAGCCGCGATGTGGTGATTATTGCGCTTGGTGGTGGGGTGATTGGTGATCTCGTCGGGTTTGCGTCAGCGTGTTATCAACGCGGTGTCGATTTTATTCAAATCCCAACCACATTATTGGCTCAAGTCGACTCTTCGGTCGGTGGAAAAACCGCGGTGAATCATCCGTTGGGTAAAAATATGATTGGGGCATTTTACCAGCCTCAAGCGGTGATTATTGATACTGACTGCCTAGCGACACTGCCCCCCCGAGAGTTTGCCGCCGGCATGGCTGAAGTGATCAAATATGGCATTATTTATGATCATAATTTCTTTGTGTGGCTTGAAAACCATCTTGAAGACTTGTATGCGTTAGAGGCGTCCGCGCTGTCTTATGCGATTGCTCGTTGCTGCCAGATAAAGGCGGAAGTCGTTGCTCAAGACGAAAAGGAATCCGGAATTCGCGCTTTATTAAATCTAGGTCATACCTTTGGCCATGCCATTGAAGCCGAGTTAGGTTATGGCTGCTGGTTGCATGGTGAAGCCGTAGCGGCAGGCACAATGATGGCCGCAGTAACGGCTAAGTTACAAGGTTTGATCTCAGAGCAGCAGCAACAGCGTATTCATGCCATACTGAAAAAAGCGCGCTTACCTGTGCACACGCCGAGCAGCATGAGTTTTGATGATTTCATTAAACATATGATGCGTGATAAAAAGGTCTTGGCGGGTGAGTTACGCTTAGTGCTCCCAACCGGTATCGGAACGTCTGAAGTGGTAAAAGGGGTTTCGCAAACGGTGATTAAGCAAGCGATAGAAGATTGTCGTAATATATAGTGGTATTCTGCCTACTTGATGTTACAGCGGTGTTGGCCAGACGTTCCCATTCAATCTAAATTAGAATGAGTCTACCTGACCGCTGTATCGTTGATCAGTCAGTTTCGGTATCAGTATCAGACATTAAGCCATTAGGATCGTCGATGAGTGTGGAACATGAACTAGAGTTAGATTCGCAAACTGAACTGTTGGAACGATTACAGTTACTGACGCGTTTTGGTTCCAACCTAGTGAATGTTTTTGGCGGTCTAGGTGCCGGAAAATCTTGGTTAGCGCAACGTTACCTTGAGTATTGGGCGGCGGATAAAAATCAATCCTTACTTTTATGTCATTCTAATCAAAGCGATGAGCAGCATCGCACCACCATTCTTAGCCAAGTGTTATCAGAGCCACTGTTTAATGCCAAAGATGCGTTGCTTGATAGTTTTTCACGTTTGATTGGCGAGCGTACGACATGCGACATTGTTGTGGTGATTGATGATGCGCATTTGTTGTCTGATACGTTACTCTCCGAGTTATGGATGTGGGTGCTTGAAGCTCAGACTAATCCTCGCTGGACCATTAATGTGGTGTTATTTGCGCAAGCTAATCGTCTTGATGCGTTATTAACTCGCTTAACTTATGGTCAAGAACATAAACCGATTGAACTCGAGATCGAGCCATTATCAGAGTATGAGGCCGACCGGTTATTTGAACAGCGAGTCATGCGTTATGTTGATCCAACACTGGAGCGTCAAGCTCGTAGCGCATATAAAAAAGTGAATTATCTTCCGGGGGAGATCATGGCGTTAGTCGATCAAAAGCGTGAGAAGCGCATCATTATTCGCTCGATCATCGGCTCACCGCTGAATATTGGCTTGCTGGTACTGTTATTGATGTTATTTATTGGTGGTGGCTACTGGTGGCTATGGTCCCAGCCGTCGCCAAATGAGACATTGCCTGTATTAACTCAACGAGCTGAGCAAACGGCGATTCCGACGTTACCGTCTCAAGAGGACAATGCTCGTTCTTATCAAAACGTCGCTGTGACGTCTTCACAACCGAACCCATCCAATCCGATGGCCGATGATGCCATTGCTTTGCCTCCCAAAGTGGTTGAGAGTTTAGAAGGGGTTGGTATCGCTGATACTGCACATCAGCGAGTGGTGATCACTTCCGATGTAGTGGATGCCTTACTGGATGGTCGTTCGGAATCAGTCGCTGTTGAGGTTAATCGCTATCCTATCATTCAAGGGACGAATGACGATTTGTCGATAGTGGATGAATCTACTCCGTCATCAGGACCTATTCGTTTCTCTTTCGCCAGAGAAGAGTTGATGGCGATGTCGCCGCGCAGCTATACCTTACAGTTGGCGGCGGTGAATTCTCTGCAAGAAGTCCAAAACTTTATTGACCGTTATTCACTGACAGAAACGCTATACGTCTACCCAACCGTTCGTGATGAGGTGGATTGGTATATCGTTACTTATGATAACTATCCAACCATCCAGTTAGCTCGTGACGCGGTGGCTACTTTACCACCAGCGGTACAAGCACTCGGTCCTTGGGCCAAATCACTTAGCCAAGTTCAACGTGAAATTCAACGTGCGAAATAACGCTGAGATTCAGTAGAAAATATGTTACATTCCGCACCCTTATTTTTGGTGATTGATTAGAGCAGTAGATGAAAAAGCAGCGTGCCTTTTTGAAATGGGCTGGGGGAAAGTTTGGCCTAGTCGAAGAGATTCAACGCCATCTGCCACCTGCAAGTCAGTTGGTTGAGCCTTTTGTCGGTGCAGGTTCGATTTTCCTTAATAGCGATTTTGAACATTATTTGTTGGCGGATATTAATCCGGATTTAATCAATTTATACAATTTATTAAAACATCAGCCGCAAGAGTATATTCGCGAAGCCAAGCGTTGGTTTACACCAGAAAATAATCGTAAAGAAGCCTATTTAGACGTACGTAAACAGTTTAATGACTGCGATGATGTGATGTATCGTTCGCTGGCTTTTTTGTATATGAATCGTTTTGGGTTTAATGGTTTATGCCGTTATAACAAAAAAGGTGGATTTAACGTCCCGTTTGGCTCGTACAAAAAACCGTATTTTCCTGAAGCCGAGCTAGAGTTTTTTGCACAGAAAGCGCAGCGTGCCACGTTTATTTGCGCAAGTTACCAACAAACTTTTCATCAAGCCATGGCATCCAGTGCTATTTACTGTGATCCTCCTTATGCGCCGTTATCGAATACCGCAAATTTTACTGCTTATGCGGGGAATGGATTTAGTCTTGATGACCAAGCGGCTTTAGCCGATTTGGCTGAGAAAACCGCTCAAGAGCGCGGTATCCCGGTCCTCATTTCGAATCACGATACGATTTTAACTCGTCGCCTTTACCATGGTGCGCAACTGAATGTGGTTAAAGTTAAGCGCACAATCAGCCGTAATGGTGCTGGGCGGAATAAAGTCGATGAGTTATTAGCCTTGTTTACACCTGAGTCAATGAGGTAATTCTCACTCTCTGAGGGAGTGAACGTCGCTTCCGGTTAGGATCTTTGCCACCCCTAGGTTAGAATACTGGGCATATTTTATTTGCTTTGTTCTATCACCGAAGAGGTCAGGTATGAAAGATTTTCTTATTGCTCCATCCATTCTCTCTGCAGATTTTGCGCGTCTTGGCGACGATGTTGATAAAGTGCTTGCCGCTGGAGCTGATGTGATTCACTTTGATGTGATGGATAATCATTACGTACCCAATCTGACCTTTGGTGCGCCAATTTGTAAAGCGCTACGTGATTATGGCATTACCGCGCCAATCGATGTGCATCTTATGGTTGAGCCGGTTGATCGAATTATTCCTGATTTTGCTAACGCTGGCGCATCAATGATCACCTTTCATGTGGAAGCCTCGAAGCATGTTGATCGCACCTTGCAATTGATCAAAGAGCATGGTTGTCAGGCTGGGGTGGTATTGAATCCTGCTACGCCGCTCAGTCACCTCGATTACATTATGGACAAAGTCGATTTGATTCTCCTAATGTCGGTCAATCCAGGTTTTGGTGGTCAGTCCTTTATTCCGCACACGTTAGATAAGCTACGTGCGGTACGTGAGCGTATTACGCAAAGTGGTCGCTCGATTCGTTTAGAAATAGACGGGGGCGTAAAGGTCGAGAATATCCGTGAAATCGCCCAAGCTGGCGCGGATATGTTTGTTGCCGGGTCGGCAATTTTTGGCGAGCCAGATTATAAAGCGGTGATTGATGCTATGCGTAGTGAACTGGTTGGCGTTGAACATCGTAATTAATAAAATAGTTATTATTCCTTACCGCTGAGCGCCGATGACGTTAATCGGCGAGTGACTTTGATTCGTCGGTAGGGAGAGCACAAATAGGATAGAGTTTTGCAATCAATAAAATTAATCGCGTTTGATCTCGATGGAACACTGCTTGATAGTGTGCCTGATCTTGCTGTTGCTGCTGATCAAGCGGTGCGCGCTTTGGGCTATCCTGGGGTAACGGAATCTCAGGTACGTGACTATGTTGGTAATGGTGCCGATGTGTTAATCGGTCGCTGTTTAAGTCAAAGTCTCAATATCGATCCTAAGTTGAATGATGATACTCGCCAGCAAGCGCGTTTGTTATTTGATGAGTATTATGCGCAAACCGGCCACCAATTGAGCCACCTCTATCCGAATGTAAAGCATACCTTGGCAGAACTGCATCGCGCGGGGTTTATTTTAGCGTTGGTGACCAATAAGCCGAGTAAATTTGTGCCTGATGTTCTTGCTCAACACGGTTTAGCTGAGCTATTTAGTGACGTGATTGGTGGCGATACCTTTAGCCATAAAAAACCCGATCCCATGGCGCTTCATTGGTTGCTTGAAAAGCACCAATTAAAAGCTGAGCAAATGCTGATGGTCGGTGATTCGAAAAACGACATTTTAGCAGCCCAAAATGCGGGTTGTGCTTCATTTGGCTTAACCTATGGTTATAACCACGGTGAGCCGATCGCCAATGCTAAACCCGATGTAGTAGCGGATGATATCGTTCAGCTCCTCGATGTTGTTATGGTTTGCGCGTAAAAATCATCATTTGCCTCTGGTAAAATACTCATCAATGAGTACACTGCTAAACTGCGCCTACTCACCGTAAGCGCAGTTTTTTATTGGTTTTATACCCTTCCTACTGGAAGCTACTGTGGTGTTGGCGACGTTTATTCACTCCAAGCATAGAACTTATCTATGCTCATGGGATTGATTTGCCGCCGACTAGCCATGCTCAGTGGTGTGGGTATCGCCTTCCCTTATTTTGAATCACAAGGAAATTATACTCATGAGCAAACCCATCGTATTGAGTGGTGTTCAACCATCTGGTGAACTCAGCATTGGTAACTATTTGGGTGCTCTGCGTCAATGGCAACAGATGCAAGATGATTATGATTGTCAGTACTGTGTGGTTGATTTACATGCGATTACCGTACGTCAAGATCCCAAGGCGTTATATGAAGCGACACTTGATGCGTTATCCATTTGTCTTGCCGTTGGTGTCGATCCGCAAAAAAGCACCTTGTTTGTCCAATCTCATGTGCCTGAACATACTCAACTTGGCTGGATACTTAATTGTTATACCCAAATGGGTGAACTCAGTCGCATGACTCAGTTTAAAGACAAATCGGCTCGTTATGCTAACGATGTCAATGCTGGGTTATTTGGTTATCCAGTATTGATGGCGGCCGATATCTTGCTCTATGGCGCGCATCAAGTTCCCGTGGGCAGCGATCAAAAACAGCACCTCGAGCTGGCGCGTGATATCGCGACACGTTTTAACAATATTTACAGTCCGGAACAACCGATCTTCACCATTCCTGAACCGTACATTCCGCAAGTGAATGCACGAGTCATGAGCCTGCAAGATGCGACCAAGAAAATGTCAAAATCGGACGATAATCGTAAAAATGTAATTACGTTATTGGAAGATCCCAAGTCGATTATCAAGAAGATCAATAAAGCGCAAACGGATACCGAAACGCCACCGCGTATCGCCTTTGATACTGAGCAAAAAGCCGGTATCTCGAATTTAATGAGCCTATATTCAGCGGCCACAGGCAAAACCTTTGCTGAGATTGAAGCGCAATATCAAGGCGTTGAAATGTACGGTCCTTTTAAAAAGGATGTTGGAGAGGCATTAGTCGCGATGCTTGATCCGGTACAAGCGGAGTACCATCGTATTCGCGATGACAGAGCCTATCTGGATGCGGTCATGAAAGCCGGGGCCGAAAAAGCGTCTGCTCGCGCTGCACTGACATTGAAAAATGTTCAGCAAGCGGTTGGATTTGTGCCTCGTCCATAAGCTGCTCCTTGATTCTACGACACTGAATAAGCCCAAAGCGAATGACTCACTTTGGGCTTATTTGTCTACTGGCGACTACAAGATAAATCAACACGGTCTACACTTAGTGGGAGTGGTACAGTAAGGGGATCGCGATGAAATGGTGGTTACTGTGTGGATTGCTGATCATCAGCAATGGGTTAGCTGCGAGCCCTTTACGGGTTTGTGTGGGCAATATGAATGTGTGGCCGCCGTTTACTTATTGGCAAGGCGCTACCGATGAAGAAAAAGCTCAATCACTAACCGGCTCAGCCACGACATTGGTATTGCAATCCCTTGAACACTTAAACGTTGATTATCAGCTTTTGTTTATGCCGTGGGCGAGGGTGCAGCATGAGCTAGCTCAGGCGAATGGACGTTGTGATTTGACGTGGAATGCCAGCTATCGTCATGACAGAGCGGAGTATAGCTACTTTTCAGTCACCCTTTATCGTATTCAACTCGGTTATTTTACCCTCGCTGATTCGAATAATCTCCTCAGTCATCATCAAGATTCTGGTGTATTGTGTGGTGTACACGGTTTTAACTATCAGGACTTTGGCCTATCTCGCGAGCCATCGCTGCGTTTAAACACCGTGCAACAAGCGTTAGATATGTTACAAAAGCAGCGCTGTGATTGGTTTCTAAGTGAAATTGAGCCAATTTATGGTGGTATTCAGCTTGGTCTTTATCAGCTTGAACGGCCAATTACACCTCATTTATTGGGTAGAGATAAGCAGTTTCATGTGCAAATTCGTCGTGATTTACCGGAGGCATTACCTCTACTCAATGGTATTAACCAGTATTTGCTAGATGCCCAGCAAAGTGGACATGCACAAGCTGTATTTGATCGTTTTTTATTGTTCAATGCGGCGGAACATCAAGACCCTTAATGTCGATGACTCTTATGCTACTCAAGTAAAGCACTTGCCTTTCTACAACGGTGCTGCACAATATCGCCTTCTGTTTCTTCAACTGACTGGCACGGCTGACATTATGTTGCTTCTCATCGATAACTACGACTCCTTTACCTACAACTTATATCAATATTTCTGTGAATTAGGGAAAGAGGTCAAAGTCGTACGTAATGATCAGATTGATATAAAGGGGATTGAAGCCCTTAATCCGAGCCATTTAGTGATTTCCCCCGGACCTTGTACGCCGAATGAAGCGGGAATTTCTCTTCAAGCGATCACTCATTTTGCCGGGAAGCTGCCGATATTAGGGGTATGTCTTGGTCATCAGGCGATTGCGCAAGTGTTTGGTGGACAAGTGGTGCGCGCCAGACAAGTCATGCATGGTAAAACATCACAGATTAAGCACAATGGACGCAGTGTATTTGTTGGCTTAAATAACCCATTGACGGTTACTCGTTATCACTCATTAGTGGTTGAGGCTCATTCACTACCAGCTTGTTTTGAGCTCACGGCGTGGACGGAATTAGACGATGGTTCTGTCGATGAAATTATGGGGTATCAGCATCGAACGTTACCGATTGATGCGGTGCAGTTTCATCCTGAATCGATTAAAACCGAGCAAGGGCATCAGCTACTGGCCAATTTCTTAAATCGTTAAGCCAACCATTACCGATCTTGATCACTTTTCTTAACATTTCTTTGTGCTGAATGGCGCTTGATTGTGATGTGCAATTTTATGCGCCTTTATAGCCTCTCTCCTTAGTGAACCCCTTGCCTTGCAATGGCTATCTATTCTATTTTGCATGTGAAGATAAAAAACACTTCATAAAAGGCAGTCGTTAGTGCATAAATAATCAGAGGCGATATCGAGTACACTGGTATTGATGTCGTGAAAAGAATATTTCGCTATTGAATTGGTTAATATTTTGTAAATACAATGCCGTATTAGTGGTAATGCCATACAAAATCTTACGCTAAGGTTTTGTCGCCAAATGGCTGAGCAACTTGGCATGCGGTATAAGAAGGAATGGGTAATGACAATGGAAAAACAGATACAACGTGGTTTATTTGATGAGGTAATGGTGCCTTGTTATAACCCGATGGCGTTCATCCCAGTAAAAGGACAAGGCTCCCGTGTGTGGGATCAGCAGGGGCGAGAGTACATCGATTTTGCTGGTGGTATCGCCGTTAGTTGTTTAGGGCACTGCCATCCTGCCATGGTTAATGCCTTAACCGAACAAGCCAATAAATTGTGGCATTTGAGCAATGTGATGACCAATGAGCCAGCATTGCAACTTGCTAATAAATTGATTGAGCTGAGTTTTGCTGACAAAGTTTTTTTTGCCAACTCAGGCGCTGAAGCTAATGAAGCGGCACTGAAATTAGCTCGTCGTTATGCAGCTGACGTTTATGGCCCAGAGAAAACGGAAATCATAGCCTTTAAACAAGGTTTCCATGGCCGAACCTTCTTCACTGTAACGGTAGGTGGACAAGCGGCTTATTCTGACGGTTTTGGACCGAAACCCGGCGATATTACTCACCTGCCTTATAACGATATTGATGCTTTGCAAGCGCATATGTCGGATCGTACCTGTGCGATCATGATGGAGCCTCTACAAGGTGAAGGCGGTATTATTTCACCAACGCCAGAATTTGTTCAGGCGGTGCGTGAACTGTGTGATAAGCATAATGCGCTACTGATTTTTGATGAAGTTCAAACCGGTAATGGGCGTACGGGGCATTTTTATGCTTACCAAGGCTTAGGTGTCACGCCAGATATCTTAAGTACGGCGAAATCATTAGGTGGCGGCTTCCCGATTGGTGCGATGTTAACCACTAATAAGCTTGCCGAGCATATGAAAGTCGGTACCCACGGTTCAACGTATGGCGGTAACCCGTTAGCGTGCGCTGTTGGTCTGGCCGTCGTTGATATTGTTAGTCAACCAGAAACCTTAGCGGGTGTGAAGCAACGTGAAGCTTGGTTTCGCGAGGGATTAACCAAAATCAATGATAAGTACCATGTGTTTTCTGAAATTCGTGGTCAAGGTTTACTGCTTGGCGCAGCACTGAATGAGCAGTGGCAAGGCCGTTCTCGAGACATTTTATTAGCGGCTGGAGAGCAAGGATTAATGCTGTTGGTGGCGGGACCGAACGTGATCCGTATGACGCCTTCATTATTGATCACTCAACAAGAAATCGAACAAGGATTGGCTAAACTCGAGCAAGCGATCGCAACACTCGTGTAGTCTTTCTGCTATTCACACCCACCATGGATAGCGGCGGGTGTTTGCTGTCTTCGCTAGGCCAAACTGGCCTAGTGCTATGCATCTGGAGGGAATATTGATGCTAGTTATTCGCCCTATTGCAACGTCTGACTATCCGGCACTTCATGACTGTGCCATTGAATCGGGTCATGGCTTTACGTCACTGCCCGTTAATCAAGAACTCCTCACCAATCGTATTGAACACTCAGAATACAGCTTTGCCAAACCGTCCGTGACGCAACCAGGGGATGAAGGTTATTTAATGGTCGGTGTAGACAGTGTAACCGGAGAGGTTGCCGGTACAACGGGTATTGAAGCGGCGGTTGGTTGGGATCGCCCTTTTTATTCTTATCATATTAGTACCATTGTCCATGCCTCACATAAGCTTGGGGTCAACAATGTCGTCAAATTACTCACCTTTGGTAACAACTACACCGGATGCTCAGAAATTTGCAGCTTATTTTTGCGAGAGCACTTTCGCCAAGGTTTAAATGGCCGCTTAATGTCGAAGAGTCGTTTTTTAATGATGGCGGAGCATCCAGAACGTTTCTCTAAAACCATCTTTGCTGAAATGCGAGGCGTCTCTGATGCGGACGGTAATTCTCCCTTTTGGCAGTGGCTGCAAGAGCATTTCTTTTCGATCGATTTTACCTTGGCTGACTATTTAACTGGGATCGGTAAAAAAGGTTTTATTGCCGACTTAATGCCCAAGTTGCCGATTTATATCAATTTACTCAGTCCTGAAGCCCAAGCGGTGATTGGCCAAGTGCACGAGAATACTCGTCCAGCCCTCAAGCTATTGGAAGACGAAGGATTTACTTGTCGCAATTACGTCGATATTTTTGATGCTGGCCCAGCCGTTGAATGTGATGTCCGTAATATTGAATCGGTACGTAATTCGGTTCGAGCAAGAGTGGAAGTCGCCCGTCACTCCAGTGCTCAACAGTATTTAATGTGCAATACCTCATTTACTCATTTTCGTGCTACCGCTGAAAAAGCGGCCTATAACCCTGAACGAGAAACGGTATTGATTACTCCCGAAGTGGCTCAAGCATTACAAGTTGACCAAGGGGATTGGTTAAGAATTTTGGCTCAATAGTTTAGAGAAGGAAGATAAAATGACTCAGTGGATAGCAGGTCAATGGATTGCTGGACAAGGCGATGCGTTGAGTTCAATCAGCCCTTACGATGATCAAGTGATTTGGCAAGGCAATAGCGCCACGGCAGAGCAAGTTGAACAAGCGATCAGCGCGGCTCGCCAAGCATTCATCGCATGGAAAAATCGGCCATTTGCTGAGCGTGAACAAATAGTGTTGGCGTTTGCTGAGCAGGTCAAAGCCAACAGTGAAAAAATTGCAGAAGTGATTGCCAAAGAAACCGGCAAACCGCTATGGGAAACGCGCACCGAAGCGGCGGCGATGGCTGGTAAAATTGCGATTTCTATTCGTGCTTATCATGAGCGTACTGGGCAGCAGCAACGTGAGGTGGCAGGCAATACGATTGTATTGCGGCATCGTCCTCTTGGCGTAATGGCGGTATTTGGTCCGTATAATTTTCCTGCTCATTTGCCCAATGGACACATTGTTCCTGCTTTACTGGCTGGTAATACAGTGGTGTTTAAACCTTCTGAGCAAACCCCATGGACTGGTGAGCTAGCGATGCAATTGTGGCAAGCGGCGGGATTGCCCGATGGTGTGCTTAACCTAGTGCAAGGTGCGAAAGAAACGGGCATTGCGCTCGCGCAATCAAAAAATATTGA
This sequence comes from Vibrio sp. 11986-1-5, assembly GCF_963878025.1. NCBI lineage: Bacteria > Pseudomonadati > Pseudomonadota > Gammaproteobacteria > Vibrionales > Vibrionaceae > Vibrio > Vibrio sp. 11986-1-5. The sequence goes on along the minus strand of NZ_CAWNVW010000051.1, from coordinate 102,463 downwards.
TGGCTTGCTCTTTACTGGTAGTGCCAATACTGGTCACCTCTTACATCGTCAGTTTGCCGGTCAACCCGATAAAATGTTAGCACTGGAGATGGGCGGCAATAATCCGATGGTGATTTCTGAGCATTATGGCGATATTGATGCGGCGGTATACACCATTATTCAGTCAGCGTTTATTAGTGCAGGACAACGCTGTACTTGTGCTCGTCGCCTTTATTTACCTGAAGGGGAAAAAGGCGATCAGCTGCTCGATAAACTGCTAAAAGCGACCGAGCGGCTGCGCATTGATCAGCCTTTTGCTGATCCTGCCCCCTTTATGGGGCCACAGATTTCACGTGCCGCCGCTGAGTTTATTTTGACGGCACAAGCGAATTTACAAGCGTTAGGCGGAAAATGTTTATTAACAGCGAAGGCTCAACAAGCGGCGTTCGTCACACCAGGGATTATTGATGTCACTGCGATTAATGATTTACCTGATGAAGAATATTTCGGCCCATTATTGCAAGTCATTCGTTATCAAACACTGCCTCAAGCTGTAGCGCTGGCTAATAATACGCGCTTTGGTCTATCAGCAGGGTTAGTGTCGACCGACGATCAAGAGTGGCGATATTTTATTGATCATATTCGCGCTGGCATCGTTAACCGTAACCGTCAACTTACCGGAGCCAGTGGCGATGCTCCCTTTGGTGGGCCGGGTGCGTCAGGTAACTTGCGTCCCAGCGCGTTTTACGCCGCGGATTACTGTGCTTACCCAATGGCGTCGATGGAAGGGCAAACGACAGAATTACCCGCGACACTATCACCAGGGGTTGTTTTGCCTTAAATCGTCAACACAGCTAAAGCGTGTCGATAATGTTTAACCTATAACGTCTCTATCGCGAGAGGCGTTATCCACCCACTGACAAGGAGGCGTCATGACGCCAAGTGCGCTTTTTCAATGTTTATGGAATGACTATATTCAGCGTCTTTGCCCTGCGGCAGAAAAAGTCCATCATTTGCTCCAGGAAGACGAAGCACTGATCAATGACCACATTGCTTTACGAACCTTTAATATAGCACCACTGGGTATAGAGACTTTGGCCAAGCCGTTTCTGGCCTTAGGCTACGTTGCTTGTGGTGATTATCTGTTTGAAAGCAAAAAGCTGGTGGCGAAGCATTATGAGCATCCTGATCCTAAGCAACCTAAGGTATTTATTAGTGAATTAAAGGTCGAAGAGTGCTCAGCAGAGTTACAATCGATCGTGGCTAAGTTAGTGGCTCAAGTCGAGACGACTCGCCTTGATGATGTCGACTTTCTTTATGCTGGCCGTCTATGGGATCTCTCGTTTGTGGATTATCAAATCTTAGCCAAAGAAAGCGAGTATGCGGCGTGGTTAGCCGCCCATGGTTATGGTGCCAATCACTTTACGGTGAGTGTTAATCAGCTCAAGGCATTTAATGAAGTGAAAGCGGTCAATGATCATCTGCGTCAGGCGGGCTTTACTATCAATGAAAATGGCGGTGAAGTGAAGGGCACACCAGAAGTGTTACTAGAACAGTCCTCGACCATGGCTGATAAGGTGCCAGTCTCGTTTAACGACGGTGTTGAAGTGATCCCCGGTGGTTTTTATGAGTTCGCTAAACGTTATCCAATGGCGAACGGTCAATTGTATAGCGGCTTTGTGGCAGCTTCAGCAGATAAAATCTTTGAAAGCACCGATCTTCGTTAGTAAAAAACGGAATGGGTAGCCAACAATGAACAACAAAAAAGCTACTTTAGGTGAACTAAAGTAGCTTATTCAGGCTTTAAGCATGTTAAACCAGAGGTTAACGAGTGCCGTAGACCACGATGGTTTTACCGTGTGCGGATATCAGATTTTGCTCTTCAAGCATTTTCAGAATCCGACCAACGGTTTCACGAGAACAACCAACGATTTGACCAATTTCTTGACGAGTGATTTTGATTTGCATCCCATCAGGGTGAGTCATTGCATCGGGTTGTTTTGCTAGGTTTAGTAGAGTTTGTGCAATACGACCAGTCACATCAAGGAACGCCAAATCACCGACTTTTTGGCTGGTCACTTGTAGGCGACGAGCCATTTGCCCTGATAGACGCATCAGGATATCGGGGTTAACTTGAATCAATTGACGGAACTTCTTAAAAGAAATTTCCGCGACTTCACAAGGGGATTTAGCTCGAACCCAAGCGGTACGCTCTTGATCTTCTTCGAACAGACCAAGCTCGCCGATGAAATCACCTTGGTTAAGGTAAGAAAGAATCATCTCTTTACCTTCTTCGTCTTTAATCAGTACCGCAACAGAACCTTTAACAATGTAGTACAAGGTTTCCGCTTTTTCGCCCGCATGGATCAGCGTGCTTTTTGAAGGGTACTTATGAATATGACAATGTGAAAGGAACCACTCTAGTGTTGGGTCGGTTTGAGGTTTACCTAGAACCATAATATCTCACTTCCTCTGCAGGGTACGCTCGCTGCTGTCCGTATATTTTAGCGAAGCCTTAATGGATTAACTAGAATAAGAGGACTTCCTAATGGCTGCAAGCTATCTTGTGTTCGGTAAGGAATAGTATCCTTTTTCGAACGCGATTTCTTGATTTTAATCGTATCAAACCATGGATATTTTACGCAAAAACGTGCACATGATCACGGTATGAAAAGTAATCGTGTTAATAAGACCGTAGCCTGACCGATTATGCGAATTTCTTACTCATCAGGTCAAGATAAGGCAATCTCAACCAATTTTTCCGGATTCAATTAATTGCTGGAGTAAGGGTTGCACGATAAGTTCCATAGCAAAGCCCATTTTGCCGCCAGGAACCACAATCGTGTTGTGACGCGACATAAACGAGCCATCAATCATTGCCAGTAAATAGGGATAATCGACATTCTTTATCCCGCGTAAACGGATCACCACAAAGCTTTCATCTAAACTCGGGATGCCTTTCGCATTGAGAGGATTTGAGGTGTCGACCGTAGGCACTCGTTGAAAGTTAATGTGAGTACGCGAAAACTGAGGGGTAATGTAATTCAGATAATCGTCCATTGAGCGAACGATAGAATCCATGACTGCTTCACGAGAATGGCCGCGATCACGAGTATCGCGCACGTATTTTTGGATCCATTCCAAATTGACAATTGGAACCATGCCAATTAAAAAATCGACATGTTGCGCGACATTAATGTCACCGTCGACCACACCGCCATGTAAGCCTTCATAAAATAAGACATTGGTATCATCAGGCAGTTGCTGCCAAGGTGTGAAGGTGCCGGGCATCTGATTATAGGGGACGGCCTCGTCAAAGGTATGCAGATAACGACGGATTTGTCCTGCGCCCGTTTTGCCATATTGGCGGAAAAAATCTTGCAGAGCAGGGAAGTCATTCGCTTGCGGACCGAAGTAGCTAATATGTCGACCTTGTTCTCTTGCTTTACGAATTTCAATATCCATTTCTGGACGAGTGAAGCGGTGGAAGCTATCACCTTCCACCCAAGCGGGTTTAATGTTCATCATATTGAACATTTTACGGAAAGCTTCTGATGTGGTCGTTGTACCAGCGCCTGATGAACCGGTGACCGCAATAATGGGATGTTTTGCTGACATGACATACCTTGTCTGTTGATCCTTGAGGGGCAAAGCCCATGGCTGGTTTCACTATATCATGGAAAAAACGCAGCAGAAAACGCCGATTTTTGCCGTCAGCGTGCGGTACTTTTGATATCGATCGTTTCGTGTAACTCAGAATAGACGATCATCGCTTGCCCACTGCGCAGTTGAGCGATGACTTGATCGATTTTGTCTTGTAAGCTGATTTCACTTTCACCGTAGTCAGTGCCTTCGCGTAAGACAAACTCACGAATTAAATTGTCTAGAGTGTCACTGGCGATATGTTGCCAAGGAACGATCATAAATACCTCATGATTTTATGAACTGATAATCTCTGTTTTACGATGTTTCGCTGCAATAGGACGCTAATTTTTATCTCTGTCGCCAATCAACGTAGTAACTCGGCAAAGCCTGCTCAAGCCAGAACCTAGGTTGACCTAAGCTGCCAGTTAAAAAACCAACATGGCCACCGTGTTCAAATAATTGGTAGTTAATCTCTGGGTTTAAAGGGCCGCGCGGGATCACTGCTTCAGTCATAAACGGATCATCGGCAGCATGAATGATCAGCGTAGGGATAGTAATCGCGCCTAATTTCATCAGGCCTGAGCATTGTTGATAGTATTCTTGAGCATCTTTAAAACCGTGTAGCGGTGCGGTGATCAAATCATCAAATTGGTAGAGCTTGCTTACTTGACGAATGCATTGCGTGGTTAAACCTAGCTCATCTTGCAGCAATGGCGCTTTTTTTAACGCATTATTTTTTAATGATGAGAGTAAATAACGGCGATAAATTTTTGAAAAGCCCTGTTCAATACGTTGCGAACACGCTGCTAAATCCAGTGGTGCGGAAATGATGGTGGCTGCATCGACAATAGGATCATCCCGATAGCGCGCCAAATAGTTGACCAGCATATTACCGCCTAAAGAGACTCCAGTCGCAATAATGGTGCGCTGAGGGAATTGTGCTCGTAGGTATTCAAGTACGAAACGCGCGTCTTCTGTTTCACCCGAATGGTAAGCTCGAGCTAAGCGGTTGGGTTTTCCGCTGCAGCCTCGAAAATGCATCATCACCGATAGCCAACCATGTCGAGCAAACGCATCCATTAAACCATTCGCATAAGGGCTATAAAAACTGCCTTCTAAACCGTGAAATAAGACAAAAATGGGCTTATCGACACCGGGGGTAGCTGGCTCACTCCATGCTAAATCAAGAAAATCGTTATCTGGCGTGGTTAAAGTTTGCCAAACCGGCGTAAAGCAAGCCGCTCGACGAATTAAGCGCGGTAGCAGAGTTTGTAAATGTGGGTTGGTTAATCCATTCGCGGCAGTAAACGGCGACATAAAAAACCTCAATTCTTTATGATCATCATGTTGGTTTTACCGAGGTAGAGAACAGAGAGATCAAATGCTCAGCGCCAAGTTGTCGACAGTAGCGCTCAGTCAACGCTAGGTCTTTGGTCGGGGATAATCGGAACCCCTGTACGCAGGCGATCAGCTCTGCTTGCTGCTGTTTTTCTAACCGTAATTCAAACTGTAGCGCTTCACGGTATAGTGTTTCTGATAGGTGAGACTTTAGTTTACGGCGCAACTCACGAAAAGAGTGAACTAAGCTTTCTGAATGATTTAAACACGCCAATAAGCGTGGCCATTCTGAATCGTTAATGCTGAGTTGTTGTTCGTCTAACCATTTGAGCAGCAAGAGTAAATTAACATTCCCCTGAAACTGGTTTTGCAGACACAAGCACGCTTCTTTCACTTCATTAACCGCATAATAGTCAAGGCTAAATTGCCATAAGCCTTCTAACGTTAATGATGAATGCGCGTGTGTTGGTATCATGATTGATGAAATTCCTGTTCCAGTTGCTCAAGATGTTCTTGCTCGGCCATCCAATCACTTTCTACTTGCTCAAGGGCACTTTTTGCTGTGGCCTGATTAGCAATCACTTCGGTTAATTGGGCTTTATTTTCCGCGTCATACAAACTGGACTCAGAAAGGGTTAACTCGGCTTGAGCGAGAATCGCATTCAACTTATCCATTTTCTCTTCTAACTGTGTCAATTTTTTGCGAATTGGCGCGGTCTGTTTACGAAAATCGGCTTCGCGGCGTTTTTGTTCTTTTTTCGCTGCAGCACTGTTGGCGCTGTCTTTGACGGGTTGAGTGGCTTGGGCTTCTTTACGCGCAATTTTCTGTTGATCGGTTAGCCATTTGTAGTAATCGGTTAAGTCACCATCAAAAGGAGCGACTTGCTGATCATGCACTAAATACAGCTCGTCAGTGGTTGCGCGTAGTAGATAGCGGTCATGACTGACGATCACCATCGCTCCCTCAAAGCTTTGTAAGGCAAAGGTCAAAGCTTGGCGCATGTCTAAATCTAAATGGTTGGTCGGTTCGTCCAACAACAATAGATTAGGTTTTTGCCAGACAATCAGTGCTAGTACTAAACGGGCTTTCTCGCCACCGGAGAAAGGGGCCACTTTTTCTAGCGCTTTTTCCCCCTGAAAACCAAAACTGCCTAAATAATTGCGCAGCTCAAGTTCGGTTTTATCAGGAGCAATCTGCATCATGTGCTGTAACGGCGTTTCTTGTGGATGTAATGTTTCCAACTGATGCTGGGCAAAGTAGCCGATTTTCACGCCTTGAGAGTAAGTGAGATCGCCACTTTGCGGTTTCAGTTCACTGGAGAGCAGTTTGATTAATGTTGATTTACCCGCGCCATTACGTCCTAGCAAACCAATTCGGCTACCCGGGACTAAGTTAAGACGAATCTTTTCGAGGATCAGTCGATCGTCATATCCGGCGGCCACGTTATCCATCATTAAAATCGGATTAGGCAAGGCTGCGGGTTGACGAAACTCAAAGCTAAAGGGGTTATCAAATTGCGCTGGTAAAACTTGCTCCATTTTTTCCAGTGCTTTAATTCGGCTTTGTGCTTGGCGCGCTTTTGAGGCTTTATAGCGAAAGCGATCAATATAGCTTTGCATGTGTGCCATCTGCTTTTGCTGTTTTTGATATTGCGCTTGTTGCTGCATTAGCTTTTGCGCGCGTTGTACTTCAAACGATGAGTAGTTACCGGTGTATTCATTGAGCTGCTGATTTTCAATATGGATAATCCGATTGACGATCGGATCAAGAAAATCGCGATCGTGAGAGATCAGTAATAACGTACCAGGATAGGTTTGTAGCCAACGCTCGAGCCACATGACCGCATCTAAATCGAGGTGGTTGGTTGGTTCATCAAGCAGCAGCAAATCAGAGCGACAAATCAGCGCTTGGGCAAGGTTAAGGCGCATACGCCAACCACCAGAAAATTGGGTCAAATTCCAACTCATTTGTTGCTGACTAAAGCCTAAACCATCCAGAAGTTCGGCTGCACGCGCTTGAATACTGTAACCACCAATGGTTTCAATATGACCATGTAATTCGGCGACACGGGTGCCATTATCTTGTTGCTCGGCTTCACGGAGTTGTTGTTCTAAGCGACGATATTCTCGATCACCATCAATCACGTACTCTAAAGCTTGTCGCTCTAAAGCGGGCGTTTCTTGGGCAACCCAGGCCAATTCCCAATGAGCCGGTTGATTAAATGAGCCGGCATCAATCGATAGCTCCTCTTTCATTAATGCAAATAGCGTTGATTTACCGCAGCCATTTTTGCCGACCAAACCGACTTTATCGCCGGGATGAATAGTGGCTGAGGCTTTATCAAGCAGCGGTTTTCCGCCACGGAGTAATTGAATGTCAGAGAAGATAATCATAAAAAGTCGAGTCTAGTTAGCCGTGTATGTCGTCGCGAATAGTAGGAGGAATCGGTATAAATGTCGATGATTATACCGATCCATTGCGCGTCTTCCTATGTGGCTCTTCATCGTTAGGATTCGCTGGGTGAGGGGAGGCTTAGCTATCGCTTAGTCGGCTTTCATACTATAATTTTCGTCACGATTGAGCAGTTTACGCTAAGGAAATCCGTTGCTTGCTCTGATAATGGATCGCTTTTATTAAAGAGAGTCAAGGAATGACTAAGGATCGAGAAACGGTTTCTTCCCATCACGCAAGCGCCGCCCACTTACCGAAAGTATTAGTGATTTACGCTCATCCCGACCCGGATCACTCGCTGGCTAATCGTCTGTTGATTGAACGAATTATCGCTTTACCTCATGTCGAAGTGCTTGATCTGTACGCGACCTATCCCGATTTTTTTATCGATGTGAATCAAGAGCATCAACGTTTACTGGCCGTTGATGTGATTGTCTTCCAACACCCGTTATACATGTATTCGTGTCCAGCATTGTTAAAAGAGTGGATTGATAAAGTGCTCGGTAAAGGCTTTGCTTTTGGGCCAGAAAGTGCACTGCAAGGTAAGCGTTGGCGAAGTGTAATCACGACCGGTGGGCATCGAGAGGCCTTTAGTACTGAGGGATACAATCGTTATCCATTGAGTGAAATTCTACAACCTTTTGAATTAACCGCCGCGTTATGTCGTATGCGCTGGATTGAGCCGTTAGTGATGTATTGGGCAAGGCACATCAGTGATGCTGAACGCAAACAACATGCTGATCAGTATGTCGCTTGGCTAGAAGGGTTACGTCATGATGACTGATTGGCTCTCCAGTTCGGTGATTTTTTTGACGGCTGCCGTGGTCGCAGTACCGATAGCTCAACGTTTAGGGCTTGGCGCTATTTTAGGCTACTTACTCGCCGGGATTGTGATTGGCCCTTGGGGGTTAAAGCTTATCACAGATGTTAATGCGATTTTGAACTTTGCCGAATTTGGCGTGGTACTGCTGCTATTTTTGATTGGCTTAGAGCTGAATCCTAAACGATTGTGGCAAATGAAAGGACCGATCCTTGGGCAAGGTGGGTCACAGATGTTAATCACCAGTAGTGTGCTCGCGAGCGGTTTGTGGATGTACGGTTTCTCTTGGCCAGTGAGTATTACTATTGGGTTGATTCTTGCGCAATCGTCGACGGCAATAGCGCTACGTACCATTGATGAAATGCGGTTAACCTTAAGTGATACGGGACGCACGGTATTTGCTGTGTCGCTGTTTCAAGATTTAGCGGTCATTCCAACGCTTGCTTTAGTGGCCATCTTTGCCGGCCAAACAACGGGTGACAGCTTACCATTAATGTCGATGTTGGCAGGGGTAGCAGGGCTATTAATTGCTGGGCATTTCCTATTGCAGCCTTTATTTCGGTGGGTGGTGAATAGCCAAGTGCGCGAGCTATTTACCGTAGCCTCGCTATTGTTGGTGATTGCGATTGCCTTATTGATGGAAAAGCTTGGTTTGTCGATGGCCTTGGGCGCTTTTCTGGCAGGTATGCTACTTGCGGAAAGTGAATTTCGACATGAGCTAAGTACGGCTATTGAACCTTTTAAAGGCTTATTGTTGGGGTTATTTTTTATCGCCGTGGGCATGTCGGTTAATATCGCTTTATTGTGGCAGGAGTGGTGGCTGGTCAGTCTGCTGGTGATCGGATTAATCAGTGTCAAAATGGCGATCATGTATGGTTTAGCGCGTCTAGCTAAAGTGCGTTCGAAAGCACGCAGTCGCAGCGCGTTGATTTTGAGTCAAGGCGGAGAAATTGGTTTTGTTATTTTGACGGCAGCCACGGATGGGTATTTATTAACAGATAGTCAGTCAGCGTTGCTGGTTTTAGTGATCAGTGTCTCGATGATGACGACCCCATTATTGCTCAAACTTCAAACCTTCTATTATAGCCAGACGTTAAATAGCACTGACGAGGAGCCTGACAATACGATTGACCATCAAACTCCGCAAGTGATCATCGCTGGCTTTGGCCGTTTTGGACAGATCGTTGGCCGATTAATGTACGCCAATAAGATTAAAATTACCGTACTAGAGAGTGATGCCAGCCAAATTAAACTGCTGCGTAAATATGGTTATAAGGTGTTTTATGGCGATGCGACCCACCTTGAACTGCTGCGTGCTGCGGGGGCTGCACAGGCGGAGGCGATAGTGATCTGTACCGATGAGCCCGATCAAGTGATGCGGATTGTGACTTTGTGTCAACAGCACTTTCCACAACTGAAAATCTTAGCGCGGGCGCGAAGTCGGGTAGAGGCCTATCAATTGTTAAGCCACGGTATCGCCGGGCATTCTCGAGAGACGTTTCTCGGCGCTTTAGATTTAGGACGACAAGTGCTTGTGCAATTAGGCATGCACCCTTATCAGGCTAAACGAGCAGAAGCGCATTTTCGCCGCTTGGATGTCACCATGCTGAAAGAACTATTGCCGCAGCACAGTGATGATAAAAACTTAACGTTACGGACTAAAGCGGCTCGTAAAGAGTTGGAAGAAATTTTTGGACGAGAGATGGCAAATGATCGCCAAGCTCGTGATTATTGGGAAAAACGTAGGACGAAATAGTGAGCACAAAAAAACGTTTTATTGCTGGAGCCCGTTGCCCAAATTGTAAAACAGAAGACACACTTCGCTGGTGGATAGAGAATAACATTGAGTTGGTGGAGTGTGTGGAATGTGATTACGCAGAACAACGTAAACCGCAGTCGGTAGAAAAAAGTCAACATGCCACTGAACAAATGATTGGGATTTTTAAACCAGAGTAATTGAGTTTCAGTGTATAATCTTCATAATATTGCCCATCTCTCTTTTAATCTGAGATGAGCAAAACAAAACCAACCTCCTTGGAGCCGTTATGAAAATTGAAAAAAACGTGGTTGTGAGCATTGCCTACCAAGTAAAAATGGAAGATGGCGTGCTCGTAGACCAATCAACAGTGGAAGCCCCACTGGAGTATTTACATGGTCACAACAACCTAATCACTGGTCTTGAGCGTGAGCTCGAAGGTAAAGTTATCGGTGATAAATTTAGCGCAACTATCGCACCAGAAGATGCTTATGGTGAACACAGTGATGCGCTGGTACAACGTGTTCCTGCGGATGTTTTCCAAGGTGTGGATGAGTTGGAAGTCGGTATGCGTTTCTTAGCTGATACTGATCAGGGGCCTATCCCGGTTGAGATCACTGAGGTAGATGGTGATGAAGTGGTGGTTGATGGTAACCACATGTTAGCGGGCCAGACCTTGACGTTTGATGTTGAAGTGATTGCGCTACGTGAAGCGACAGCGGAAGAACTCGAGCATGGTCATATTCATCATGCTGGTGGCTGTGGCCACGACCATGGGCATGACCACGACCACGATGGTTGCTGCGGCGGTGAAGGTCACCACCATCATGGACAAGAAAAAGAAGGCTGCTGCGGTGGCGGTAGCTGTGGCTCTCATTAATCGATAGCCAAAGATAACTTATTACGATGGAAACCAGCGGCTAAGACCGATTGGTATTCGGAAATCGTGTAAGTTTGTCGATGATATTGAAAGCGTTAACTGTTCTACGGTTAGCGCTTTTTTTAAAGGAACTCTACGATGAAATCTCCCTTTGCAATCGCCATTCATGGCGGAGCTGGCACGATAGTGCGTGAGCAGATGAGTGCTTCACTGCAGCAAGAAATAACCCAAACCTTAGAGGCGGCGGTGTGCGCTGGACATCAGCATTTAGAGCAAGGTGGCGATGCGCTAGATGCGGTTGTCGCTGCTGTTACTTTACTTGAAGATTCGCCGTTATTTAATGCTGGCAAAGGTTCTGTCTTGACTCATCAAGAAATGGTTGAGATGGATGCCGCGGTGATGCATGGTCAACAACGGTGCGTTGGCGCGATTGCTGGGGTAAAACACATCAAAAATCCGGTTGTTCTGGCGAGAGATGTGCTGTTGCACAGTGAGCATGTGTTTTTGATTGGTGAAGGTGCTGAGACGTTTGCTTTTGCGCACGGCCATCCGTATACCGAACAGGACTATTTTTTTACTGAGCGACGTTATGAGCAATTATTAGCCATGAAAGCCAGTGATCAAACGGCGTTATCTGAATCGGTTTATCCAGATGATAAGAAATATGGCACCGTGGGTGCGGTTGCGCTCGATCAACAGGGTAATTTGGCGGCAGCAACCAGTACTGGCGGCATCAGCAATAAGCGTTATGGACGAGTAGGGGATTCACCGATCATTGGCGCAGGTACGCTGGCTGAAAATGGTAATGTAGCGATCTCAGCAACTGGAGTGGGTGAATACTTTATTCGCTATCAGGTTGCAGGAGAAGTGGCTGCTCGAATGCGTTACCTGCAACAAGACCTCGTCACCGCTTGTGAGACGGTTATTCAAGGTGAACTCAAGCAAGTGGGAGGCGAAGGCGGATTGATCGCTATTGATCAACAGGGCCACATTCATTTTGCGATGAACAGTTCCGGCATGTATCGTGCGGCGATTGACCGTGATGGGATTTGCTCGGTAAAAATTTATGCTGATGAATAGAAGCGCTCGCTGTCTCTGTACGAGACGGTTTTTTTAATTGGAGTCTCGTTGCGAGTAACCGACAAGCGCAATGCGTTTAAAAAATAACTGCAACTCTAGGGATTCGGTGCTAGAATCCTTTTTTAACTAGCAATCAGACTTGGAAAGATGGGAAATAACGTAGTCGTTCTAGGCACCCAGTGGGGTGACGAAGGTAAAGGTAAGATAGTTGACCTTTTAACAGAAGATGCCAAATATGTGGTTCGCTACCAAGGCGGCCATAACGCGGGGCATACTCTAGTCATCGACGGTGAAAAAACCGTTCTTCACTTAATTCCGTCCGGTATTCTTCGCAACAACGTGAAATGCATTATTGGTAATGGCGTAGTTCTGTCACCGGATGCATTAATCAAAGAGATGACACCGCTTGAACAGCGCGGCATTCCTGTTAAGGAGCGTCTGTTCATTTCTGAAGCTTGTCCTTTGATTCTTCCTTATCATATCGCTCTTGATCAAGCACGCGAACTGGCTCGTGGTAAAAAAGCCATCGGTACCACAGGTCGCGGTATTGGTCCTGCTTATGAAGATAAAGTGGCGCGTCGTGGCCTGCGTGTTGGCGATTTGTTCAACATGGTTTCCTTTGCTGAAAAACTTAAAGAAGTCATGGAATTCCATAACTTCCAGCTAGAGCATTTTTATAAAGTAGATCCAGTGAGCTATGACGACGTCTTAGCTCAAGTACAAGGCTACGCTGAATTGTTGACCTCTATGGTCATCGATGTGACCGATGAATTGGATGCGGCACGTAAGCGTGGTGACAAGATCATGTTTGAAGGTGCACAGGGTACACTGTTGGATATTGACCACGGTACTTATCCTTATGTAACGTCTTCTAACACAACCGCTGGTGGTGTGGCTGCTGGCTCAGGTTTTGGTCCACGTCATCTAGGTTATATCTTAGGTATCGCAAAAGCCTACTGTACTCGTGTTGGTGCAGGTCCATTCCCAACAGAATTGGATGATGAAGTAGGCAACCACTTAGGTACTAAAGGTCATGAATTTGGCGCGACGACGGGTCGTAAACGTCGTTGTGGTTGGTTTGATGCGGTGGCTATGCGCCGTGCGATTCAAATCAACTCCGTTACTGGTTTTTGTTTAACCAAGTTAGATGTGCTTGATGGGCTGGAAGAGCTAAAAATCTGTACGGGTTATCAAATGCCGGATGGTTCTGTTGCACAGGTATCACCAATGGCGGCGGATGCTTTCGAGGCGGTAACGCCTATTTACGAAACGATGCCAGGTTGGTCAGAAAATACTTTTGGCGCGACATCAATTGAGTCATTACCTCAAGCGGCGATTAATTATATTAAGCGCATTGAAGAGTTAACGGGCGTGCCAATTGATATTATTTCAACGGGTCCAGACCGTAACGAGACGATCATAAAAGTACACCCATTTAACGTGTAACTTTTTGACTCGTTTGACAATTGTTCTATTTTAAAAAGCTGGCGCTTCGCCAGCTTTTTTATGCTTCATTATTCATACTCTTGGTCTTGGTGGCAAAAAGTTGCCGTAAAGAGGCAATTTATCCTAAAGTGAATGCGAGGGCTGCCGATACAAGAATCAAGCCGAGCCCTTGCGCGCTGTCGCGCTATACTAGTATGGCTATCGGATTCAACCAAGAGTGCAAGTATGAAGCTACGTACGGTAGCCGCTTCTATATTATTCGCATTTCACTCTTCCTTCGGTCACGCCAACGTGGCGGATGTTAAAGAGCCTGTGCCGATTTATTCTGAAGCTGAGCTAATTAAACTGATCGAACAGAACCAACACTTGGAGCGACTGAAAGCCGATCGCTGCCAGTTGGTCGAGGACATTGTTGCTCGTGCAACGCGGATCAGTCTGCCTGCTTATGAATTTTTATATGGTGATATGTTGGCGTGGGGCGTTTGTGTTGAGCAAGATGTTGAGCTGGGCTTGTACTATATGGAAAATGCTGCCCATCAAGGATTAGCCAGTGCCCTAGAACAGCTTGGTCGTTATTATTCGCGAGGCACGTTAGTCCAGCAAGATAGAGAGCGAGCCATTCCGTATCTTCGTGAAGCGGCGGCGATGGGCAATCTGAATGCTCGGATTCATCTTGCTGAGCTGTTATTACGCGATCATGGTAGCCCGTTAGATTATGAAGATGCCTATCGCTGGTTATACAACTCAGTGACTGCCGATCAGCGAACTCACAATCGAATTACCTTGCTACGACAAGGATTAGAAATGAGGATGCCAGAAAATATCATTGCCCGAGCGAAGCGCCGTGGCAGCTTCTGGTAAATAAAGCTTGTTTATCTTAGCCTTTTTCTCTATGATTCTTTCGCTTACTGGATGATTGTTATGCAGTAAGTGATAGATGTAGAATATTATTAATACTCAATCCTATCTTATTATTTCCTACTTAGCGTTTAACGCTCGCTTTACCACTTTCTCTCAACATCCTGTCATCATACACACGATTCAACTCTTCGTTATTTATTGTGACAACTTGATTCCGGTCACGTAATACACAAAGTTGTTGCGCTTCTGCCGGTTGGGATTAGCTATTAAGCTTAAGAACACAGTAGGATATACTTTATGTACCTTCCTAGAAAAGCAGGTCTGCCTATGTCTGATACTACCCATACTGATCCGTTTGCGGATCGCGAAGCCGATAACTACGATAACCCGATCCCAAGTCGTGAATATATTTTAGAATTCCTCACCAAAGCCAATGTACCCATGAACCGTAACGATCTGTTCGCCGCCCTTGAATTATCGGGTGAGGATCATTACGAAGGTCTACGTCGTCGCCTCAGAGCGATGGAGAGAGATGGCCAATTGGTGTTTACGCGTCGTCAATGTTACGCCCTACCAGAAAAACTGGAAATGATTAAAGGCCATGTCATTGGTCATAAAGATGGCCATGGCTGGGTTCGCCCAGAAGGTGGTCTAAACAAAGAAAACGACATTTTACTGCCACACCATCAAATGCGTACCCTTATTCATGGTGATTTCGTCTTAGTGCAACCAACTGGCACCGATAAAAGAGGCCGAAAAGAAGGGCGTTTAGTGCGTATCCTTGAAGCTCGTAATGCACAAATTGTCGGGCGTTTTTTCCTTGAGCAAGGTTATTCGTATGTGGTTCCGGATGACTCGCGCATCCATAAAGATATTTTAATCCCAACCGAACACCGCGAAGGCGCTCGGATGGGCAATGTTGTGGTGATTGAAGTAACCGATCGTGGTACTCGTACCCGAGGCATGATGGGTAAGGTTGTAGAAGTACTAGGTGAAAGTATGGCACCGGGTATGGAGACTCAAATCGCTATTCGCACCCATCAAATTCCTCATGAATGGCCTGATGAAGTCTTAAAGCAAGTCAGTGGACTAAAAGAAGAAGTCCCTGAAGAAGCCAAACAAGGTCGAGTCGATTTACGTCAATTGCCTTTAGTGACCATTGATGGTGAAGATGCTCGTGACTTTGATGATGCTGTGTATTGTGAAGCCAGAAAAGAGGGTGGCTGGCGTCTATGGGTGGCCATTGCTGACGTGAGTTATTATGTTCGTCCTGGTAGCGCGTTGGATAAAGAGGCGACCAATCGTGGTAACTCCGTGTATTTCCCATCGCAAGTGGTCCCCATGTTGCCGGAAGTTTTATCTAACGGACTGTGCTCGCTCAACCCACAAGTCGATCGGTTATGTATGGTGTGTGAGATGACCATCTCCGATAGCGGCAAACTTATCGATTACCAGCATTATGAAGCGGTAATGAGTTCTCATGCTCGACTCACCTACACCAAAGTTAACGATATTTTGCAGGGTGATGAAGAACTGCGTGAGCGCTATCAAGCGGTTGTGCCTCATCTTGAGCAGTTACATAACATGTATCAGGTACTGAAAACCGCTCGTGAACAACGTGGCGCAATTGAATTTGAAACGGTAGAAACCAAATTCATCTTTAACGCTCAACGTAAGATCGAAAGCATTGAGCCTGTGATCCGTAACGATGCTCATAAGCTGATTGAAGAGTGTATGATCCTCGCTAATATCGCCTCAGCATCGCTAGTCGAAAAAGCCAAGGAAGCCGCTCTGTTCCGAGTGCATGAGCCACCGGGTGAAGAACGCCTAATGGGCTTTAGAGACTTCTTGGGCGAACTAGGACTCGACTTGAGTGGTGGACTGGAGCCATCGCCAACCGATTACGCCAATCTAATGAAACAAATCGGTGAACGTGCAGATAAAGAGCTGATTCAAACCATGCTACTGCGCTCAATGAAGCAAGCGGTTTATAACCCCCATAACGCAGGTCACTTTGGTCTAGCATTAAAACGTTATGCCCATTTTACTTCACCGATCCGCCGTTATCCGGATTTACTTTTACACCGTGCAATCAAATATTTGATTGCTAAAGAACATCATCAGACCCAAGATCGCTGGACACCAACCGGAGGCTATCACTACTCGTTTGAAGAGATGGACTTTTATGGACAACAGTGTTCAATGACTGAACGCCGCGCCGATGATGCAACACGAGAAGTATCAGACTGGCTAAAGTGCGAGTATATGCAAGATCATGTTGGGGAAGAGCTCGATGGTGTGATAGCCAATGTGACTGGATTTGGTTTCTTTGTACGACTCACTGAATTACATATCGATGGCTTGGTGCACATCTCTAATTTGGCTAATGATTATTATCAGTTTGACCCTATCGGCCAACGTTTGATTGGTGAGTCATTCGGTCATATTTATCGCTTGGGTGATGCAGTTAAAGTGAAGGTGTTATCAGTCAATTTAGATGATAGACAAATTGACTTTGAATTAGTTGAAACAAGTCGTAAGCTACGCGGCGAAGGTAAAACGGCCAAAAAGCGGGCGGTTGAAGCGCAAGCAAAAGCCAAGAGTAAAAAAGCGGGCACGCGTGGTGGCAAAGCTGTTCCAATGGTTGAGCCAACCAAGCGTCCAGATAAATCAGAGAGCGCAGACTCAGCGAAAAGTAAACGCGCTAAGTCTGATAAAGCCAGTAAAGCGAAATCTCGTTCTAAAACGGCAAAGAGCCGAGCAAAAACGAAATAGGTAAGTAATGAGTAATGAACTGATTTACGGCATTCATTCGGTTAATGCTGTGATGCAGCGTGAGCCGGCCCGTATCATTGAAGTGTATGTTTTGAAAGGTCGTCAAGATGATCGGCTACTTCCGCTATTGAATGAATTGCAGCGTTTAGGGCTATCAATTCAGGAGATGGGGCGTAAGGCACTGGATGACAAAGCTCAAGGAGCTAATCACCAAGGGTTGATAGCTAAAGTCAAGCCAGCTAAAGCGTTAAACGAACATGATCTAGACGCAATATTAAGTCAGTATCAACAACCACTTCTGCTGGTGCTGGATGGCGTGACCGATCCGCATAACTTAGGTGCGTGTTTGCGTAATGCTGATGCTGCTGGTGTGGCGGCGGTGATTGTACCTAAAGATCGTTCAGCACCGATGACAGCCACGGTAAGTAAGGTCGCTTGTGGTGCAGCAGAAACCGTCCCTTTAGTACGTGTGACTAACTTAGCGCGCACGATGCGTGCTCTACAAGAGCAAGGGGTTTGGTTTGTTGGCACGGCCGGCGAGGCGACCCATGATCTTTATCAAAGCAAATTGACTGGACCTTTAGCGATCGTGATGGGAGCAGAAGGAGATGGCATGCGCCGTTTAACTCGTGATACTTGTGATGATCTAATCAAAATACCAATGGCTGGCAGTGTTTCCAGTTTAAATGTCTCAGTCGCGACCGGGATTTGCTTATTTGAAGCGGTGCGTCAACGCAATAACATTTAATGTTTATACCGATGCTATCGTTAAGAAACCTAGGTCTACTAACCTAGGTTTCTTGTTTCTCGCCTCATTCGTTTATTTTTCCAACACCCCCTTGCAAGTCAATCTGTGATCTGTATAATGCACCCCCACTGGTTAAGCCAGTTGTGAACCAATGAGCAGCGAGGAGCAAGCTTGTGGTAACACAGGTGAGGTAACGTATACTCAGCTTATGTTCGCAGTTAATAGGATTAGCTTTAGTTAATTTAATTAGCTGACAATGTGCCCAATCGGGGTACTACGGTTTCACATAAATCAATCGACATTCACCCGCCATGGCAGGTTCGAATGGCGATATTGTTTGTGTAATTTTTACTTATTGGAGCTCTGTCTCATGCAGAACCAACGCATCCGTATCCGCCTTAAAGCTTTCGATTACAAACTAATCGATGCTTCTACAGCGGAAATCGTTGAAACAGCTAAGCGTACCGGCGCACAGGTTCGTGGTCCAATTCCACTGCCTACTCGTAAAGAGCGTTTCACTGTTCTTATCTCTCCACACGTAAACAAAGATGCACGTGACCAGTACGAAATTCGTACTCACAAGCGTCTGATCGACATCGTTGAACCAACTGACAAGACTGTTGATGCTCTTATGCGTCTTGATCTTGCTGCTGGTGTTGATGTTCAAATCAGCCTAGGTTAAGGGAGATTAGAAGAATGATTGGTCTAGTCGGACGTAAAGTGGGTATGACCCGCGTATTTACTGAAGAAGGCGTTTCTATCCCAGTAACTGTTGTTGAGGTTGAAGCGAACCGTGTTTCTCAAGTGAAAACTCTTGAGACTGACGGCTATGCTGCTATCCAAGTAACAGCTGGAACTAAGAAAGCTAACCGCGTAACTAAGCCAGAAGCTGGTCACTTTGCGAAAGCAGGTGTAGAAGCTGGTCGCGGTCTTTGGGAATTCCGTTTAGAAAACGGCGAAGAGTTCGAAGTTGGTGCTGAACTGACTGTTGAATTGTTCAACGAAATTAAGAAAGTAGACGTTACTGGTACATCGAAAGGTAAAGGCTTCCAAGGTGCTGTTAAGCGCTGGAACTTCCGTACCCAAGATATGACTCACGGTAACTCTTTGTCTCACCGTGCTCCTGGTTCAATTGGCCAATGTCAAACCCCAGGTCGCGTATTTAAAGGCAAAAAAATGGCAGGTCACATGGGTGCTGAGCGTGTAACGACTCAAAACCTAGAGATCGTACGTGTTGACGCTGAGCGCAATCTGCTTCTTATTAAAGGTGCAGTCCCAGGTGCAACTGGCGCTAACGTGATCGTCAAACCAGCTATTAAAGCATAACGTCTAGGAGTAAGTAATGGAATTGATGGTTAAAGGTGCTAACGCACTAACTGTTTCCGAAACTACTTTCGGACGTGAGTTCAACGAAGCTCTTGTACATCAAGTAGTTGTTGCGTATGCAGCAGGTGCTCGTCAAGGTACTCGTGCTCAAAAGACACGTTCAGAAGTTTCTGGCGGTGGCGCTAAGCCATGGCGTCAAAAAGGTACTGGCCGTGCACGTGCTGGTACAATCCGTAGCCCAATCTGGCGTACAGGTGGTGTTACTTTTGCTGCGAAGCCACAAGATCACAGCGTTAAAGTAAACAAAAAAATGTACCGCGGCGCTATGAAAAGCATTCTTTCTGAGCTAGTTCGTCAAGAGCGTTTAATCGTTGTTGATAACTTCTCGGTTGAAGCACCAAAAACGAAAGAACTAGCAGCAAAGTTGAAAGAACTTGAGCTAAATGACGTTCTTATCGTGACTGGCGAAGTAGACGAGAATCTATTCTTAGCTGCTCGTAACCTATACAAAGTTGACGTGCGTGATGTTACTGGTATCGATCCTGTAAGCCTAATCGCATTTGACAAGGTTCTAATGACTGCTGCTGCAGTTAAGCAAGTTGAGGAGATGCTGGCATGATCCGTGAAGAGCGTCTACTAAAAGTTCTACGTGCACCGCACATCTCTGAAAAAGCCACTATGGCAGCTGAAAAAGCGAACACTATCGTTTTTAAAGTTGCTAAAGATGCGACTAAAAAAGAGATCAAAGCAGCTGTAGAAAAGCTATTTGAAGTTGAAGTTAAGTCTGTAAATACTCTTATTCTTAAGGGTAAGACCAAACGTCAAGGTCTACGCCAAGGTCGCCGCAGCGACGTTAAAAAAGCGTATGTGACTTTGAAAGAAGGTCAAGATCTTGACTTCGTTGGCGGCGCGGAATAACAGGAGTAGTTGAATAATGGCTATTGTTAAATGTAAGCCGACTTCCCCTGGTCGTCGTCACGTCGTTAAAGTTGTTAACGCAGACCTCCACAAGGGTAAGCCATACGCACCTCTTCTAGAGAAAAACTCTAAGAATGGTGGTCGTAACAACAACGGTCGTATTACAGTACGTCATATCGGTGGTGGTCATAAGCAACACTATCGTTTGATTGACTTCAAACGTACTAAAGACGGTATCCCAGCGAAAGTTGAGCGTCTAGAATACGATCCAAACCGTAGCGCAAACATCGCTCTAGTTCTGTACGCAGACGGTGAGCGTCGCTACATCATTGCACCTAAAGGTCTCCAAGCTGGTGATACTATCCAGTCTGGTGTTGATGCGCCAATCAAAGCAGGTAACACTCTGCCATTGCGCAACATCCCTGTTGGTTCAACGATTCATAACGTTGAATTAACGCCTGGTAAAGGTGCACAGCTAGCTCGTTCTGCTGGTGCGTATGCTCAACTTGTCGCTCGCGACGGTGCATACGTTACTATCCGTCTACGTTCTGGCGAAATGCGCAAAGTACTTTCTGAAGGCCGTGCAACAATCGGTGAAGTTGGTAACTCTGAGCACATGCTACGTGAGCTTGGTAAAGCGGGTGCTTCACGCTGGCGCGGCGTACGTCCAACCGTACGTGGTGTAGTAATGAACCCTGTTGATCACCCACATGGTGGTGGTGAAGGCCGTACTTCTGGTGGTCGTCATCCTGTATCTCCATGGGGCGTACCAACGAAAGGCTACAAAACTCGTAGTAACAAACGCACTGACAAGTACATCGTACGTCGTCGTAATAAGTAATCTATTTAAAGAGGAATCGCCATGCCACGTTCTCTCAAGAAAGGTCCATTTATTGACCTACACTTGCTGAAGAAGGTAGAGAAAGCGGTGGAAAGCGGAGACAAAAAGCCTATTAA
This sequence comes from Vibrio sp. 11986-1-5, assembly GCF_963878025.1. Classification (NCBI taxonomy): domain Bacteria; kingdom Pseudomonadati; phylum Pseudomonadota; class Gammaproteobacteria; order Vibrionales; family Vibrionaceae; genus Vibrio; species Vibrio sp. 11986-1-5. Next base: position 81,482 of record NZ_CAWNVW010000051.1, on the reverse strand, counting down.
GACTTGGTCCCGTCGTTCAATGATCATTCCAACAATGATCGGTTTGACCATCGCTGTCCATAATGGTCGTCAACACGTTCCAGTTTTTGTAACTGACGAGATGATCGGTCACAAACTGGGTGAATTTGCCCCAACTCGCACTTACCGTGGCCATGCTGCGGATAAGAAAGCCAAGAAGCGTTAAGGAGTAGATGATGGAAGCATTCGCTAAACATAACTTTGCTCGCATTTCGCCTCAGAAAGCTCGCTTAGTTGCAGATCAAATTCGTGGTAAGTCAGTTGACCAAGCTCTAGAAACGCTAACGTTCAGCAACAAAAAAGCAGCTGAACTGATTAAGAAGGTTCTAGAGTCAGCAATCGCTAACGCGGAGCACAACGAAGGTGCTGACATTGACGATCTACGTGTCGCTAAAATCTTCGTAGATGAGGGCCCAACCATGAAGCGTATTATGCCTCGTGCAAAAGGTCGTGCGGATCGTATCTTGAAGCGTTCAAGCCACATCACTATTGTTGTCGCAGACCGCTAAGAGACTAGGAGAGTAAGCAATGGGTCAGAAAGTACATCCTAATGGTATTCGTCTAGGCATCGTTAAGCCTTGGAATGCTACATGGTTTGCTAATACCAAAGATTTCGCTGACAACCTAGACGGCGACTTCAAGGTACGTCAATACCTCACTAAGGAATTGGCAAAAGCGTCTCTATCACGCATCGTTATCGAGCGTCCTGCTAAGAGTATTCGTGTGACTATTCACACTGCTCGTCCAGGCGTGGTTATCGGTAAGAAAGGTGAAGACGTTGAGAAGCTACGCGCAGCAGTAGCGAAGATTGCAGGCGTACCAGCTCAGATCAATATTTCTGAAGTACGTAAACCTGAGCTAGACGGCCAGCTAGTGGCTGATAGCATCGCGTCTCAACTAGAGCGTCGTGTTATGTTCCGTCGTGCTATGAAGCGCGCGGTACAAAACGCTATGCGTCTAGGCGCTAAAGGTATCAAAGTGGAAGTAAGTGGCCGTTTAGGCGGCGCTGAAATTGCACGTTCTGAGTGGTATCGTGAAGGCCGTGTGCCTCTACATACACTACGTGCTGACATTGATTACGCAACTTCTTCGGCTCACACTACCTATGGTGTGATTGGTGTTAAAGTCTGGATCTTCAAAGGTGAAATCCTAGGCGGTATGCCAGCTGCTAACGCAGTAGAGCCAAAGGCTGACAAGCCTAAGAAGCAGCGCAAAGGCCGTAAGTAAGGAGTCGACAGATGCTACAACCTAAACGTACCAAGTTCCGTAAGGTTCATACAGGTCGTAACCGTGGTCTAGCAAAAGGTACTGAAGTAAGCTTCGGCACCTTTGGTTTGAAAGCTGTAGGCCGTGGTCGTCTAACTGCTCGTCAAATCGAAGCGGCACGTCGTGCTATGACACGTCACATTAAGCGTCAAGGTAAAATCTGGATCCGTGTGTTCCCAGACAAACCAATCACAGAAAAACCACTTGAAGTTCGTCAAGGTAAGGGTAAAGGTAACGTTGAGTACTGGGTAGCCCAAATCCAACCTGGCAAGGTGATGTACGAAGTTGATGGTGTACCTGAAGAATTGGCTCGTGAAGCGTTCCGCCTAGCGGCACGTAAACTGCCATTCAAGACTACATTTGTAACTAAGCAGGTGATGTGATGAAAGCACAAGATCTACGCGAGAAAAACGTTGAAGAGCTTAATGCAGAGCTACTAGGTTTGTTGAAAGAGCAGTTCAACTTGCGCATGCAAGCAGCGACTGGTCAACTACAGCAAACTCATACTCTGAAAGCTGTCCGTCGTGATATCGCACGTGTGAAAACTGTTTTGACTGAGAAGGCAGGCGCATAATGAGCGATAAAATTCGTACCCAACAAGGTCGTGTTATCAGTGACAAGATGGACAAATCTATCGTTGTTGCTATCGAACGTTTCGTGAAGCACCCAATTTACGGTAAATTCGTTCGTCGCACGACTAAAGTACACGCACATGATGAAAACAACGAGTGTGGCGCAGGCGATACCGTTGAAATCCGTGAGTGTCGTCCACTGTCTAAGACTAAGTCTTGGACTTTGGTAAAAGTAGTAGAAAAAGCGAAAATTTAATTGAGCTTTTAATGCGAATACAGCGGCCCCGATTATTTTTGGGGCCGCTTGTTTTTTGACTACCCAATCACAAAAAAGGGTGGTACAATTCGCGTCCCTTTAAAGAGGCAGCCCGACCCGAGATGGGTCTAGTTTTTTTAATATTTAGCGGAGCACTAACATGATCCAAATGCAAAGTATGCTGGACGCAGCTGATAACTCAGGCGCTCGCAGCGTAATGTGTATTAAGGTTCTGGGTGGCTCTCACCGTCGTTACGCCCATGTTGGCGACATCATCAAAGTTACTGTGAAAGAAGCAATTCCTCGCGGTAAAGTGAAAAAAGGTGATGTATTGAAGGCGGTGGTAGTTCGCACCCGTAAAGGCGTACGTCGTCCAGACGGTTCTGTCATTCGCTTCGACCGTAATGCTTGCGTATTGCTAAACAACAATACCGAGCAACCAATCGGTACACGTATCTTTGGTCCAGTGACTCGTGAGCTTCGTAACGCGAAATTCATGAAGATTGTGTCACTAGCACCTGAAGTTCTGTAAGGAGCGGCAAAAAATGGCAGCTAAAATCCGTCGTAATGACGAAGTGATCGTTCTTGCTGGGAAAGACAAAGGCAAGAAAGGTAAAGTAACTAAGGTTCTAACAACTGGTAAAGTTATCGTTGAAGGTATCAATCTAGTTAAGAAACATCAAAAGCCAGTTCCTGCGCTTGGTATCCAAGGTGGTATCGTAGAGCAAGAAGCAGCGATTGATGCATCTAACATTGCTATCTTTAATGCAGCAACCGGTAAAGCGGACCGTATCGGTTTCCGTTTCGAAGATGGTAAGAAAGTTCGTTTCTTTAAGTCTAACAACGAAATCGTTTCTAACTAATAGAGTAATTTGGAGTTCTACTATGGCGAAACTGCATGATTACTACAAGTCGTCTGTAGTCGCTGAACTGGCCAAACAGTTCGGTTACACAAGCGTCATGCAAGTCCCTAGAATTGAGAAAATCACCCTCAATATGGGCGTTGGTGAAGCAATCAACGATAAGAAACTACTAGAAAACGCAGCTTCTGATATGGCGACCATCTCTGGTCAAAAGCCACTTATCACTAAAGCGCGCAAATCTGTAGCTGGTTTCAAAATCCGTGAAGGCTACCCAATTGGTTGTAAAGTAACCTTGCGTGGCGAGCGCATGTGGGATTTCTTAGAGCGTTTGATTTTTATCGCTCTACCACGTGTACGAGATTTCCGTGGTGTTAGCGCTAAGTCTTTTGACGGACGCGGTAACTACAGCATGGGCGTTCGCGAGCAAATCATCTTTCCGGAAATCGACTACGATAAAGTCGATCGTGTACGCGGTCTTGATATCACTATCACGACGTCTGCTGGTACCGATGAGGAAGGCCGTGCTCTGCTGGCTGCCTTTAACTTCCCATTCCGTAAGTAAGGTGAAGGGTTACTGTTATGGCTAAACAATCAATGAAAGCACGTGAAGTAAAACGTGCAAAGCTAGTAGTTCAGTACGCAGAAAAGCGTGCAACACTTAAAGCTATCATCAGCGATGTAAACGCATCTGAAGAAGATCGTTGGAATGCAGTTCTTAAATTGCAATCACTTCCACGTGATTCGAGTGCATCACGTAAGCGCAACCGTTGCAACCAAACTGGTCGTCCACACGGTTTCCTACGTAAATTCGGTCTGAGCCGTATTAAAGTTCGTGAAGCTTGCATGAAAGGCGAGATTCCTGGACTTCGTAAGGCCAGCTGGTAATTGCCACTTAATCATTTGGAGTAAAGTTTATGAGCATGCAAGATCCGATTTCGGATATGCTGACCCGTATTCGTAACGGTCAGGCAGCAAACAAAGTTGCTGTTAAAATGCCTTCTTCAAAGCTTAAAGTTGCAATTGCTGCACTACTTAAAGCTGAAGGTTATATCGCAGACTTCGCTGTTGAAGGCGAAGCAAAACCTGAGCTAGAAGTTACTCTTAAGTACTTCCAAGCTAAACCAGTAATCGAGCAAATCAAGCGCGTGTCTCGTCCAGGTCTTCGTGTTTATAAGAAGAAAGACGAACTACCATCAGTGATGGGCGGTCTTGGTGTTGCTGTTGTTTCCACTTCCAAGGGTCTGATGTCAGATCGCGCTGCTCGTAAAGCAGGTCTTGGCGGTGAAATCATTTGCTACGTAGCTTAATAAATAGGAGTAGAACATGTCTCGTGTTGCTAAAGCACCTGTCGCTATTCCAGCTGGCGTAGAGGTGAAACTAAACGGCCAAGAGATCACGGTTAAAGGTCCTAAAGGTGAGCTATCTCGTGTAGTTCATACTGGCGTCGTGATCGCACAGGAAGAAAACAACCTAACGTTCGGTCCTCGTGAGGGAATCGCAAACGCTTGGGCTCAAGCAGGTACTGCTCGTGCACTAGTGAACAATATGGTTGTTGGTGTTACTGAAGGCTTTACTAAGAAGCTCGTTCTTAAGGGTGTAGGTTACCGTGCTGCTATGAAAGGCAACGCTGTAGGTCTAACTCTAGGCTTCTCTCACCCTGTTGAGCACGAGTTGCCAGCGGGTGTTAAAGCCGAATGTCCAAGCCAAACTGAAATTGTCCTAACTGGTTGTGATAAGCAAGAAGTTGGTCAAGTTGCGGCTGACATTCGTTCTTACCGCGCGCCTGAGCCTTATAAAGGTAAAGGTATTCGTTACGCAGATGAAAATGTGCGTACTAAAGAAGCTAAGAAGAAGTAAGGTAACACTATGGATAAGAAAGCATCTCGCATCCGTCGTGCTACACGCGCACGTCGTAAGATTGCAGAACTGGGTGCAACTCGCCTAGTAGTACACCGTACTCCTCGTCACGTGTACGCTCAAGTGATTGCAGCTAATGGCTCTGAGGTTATCGCCGCAGCTTCTACTGTAGAAAAAGCGATCCGTGAGCAAGTGAAGAATACTGGTAACATCGATGCAGCAAAAGCAGTAGGTAAAACTGTTGCTGAGCGTGCGCTTGAAAAAGGCGTATCGTCAGTTGCGTTTGATCGTTCTGGTTTCCAATACCACGGTCGAGTAGCCGCGCTAGCAGAATCTGCTCGCGAAGCTGGTCTGAAATTCTAAGGTAGGGTTGGAAGATGGCTAAAGAACAACAAGTTCAAGCGAATGATTTGCAAGAAAAATTAATCGCAGTTAACCGTGTTTCTAAAACGGTTAAAGGTGGTCGAATCATGAGCTTCACTGCACTAACAGTAGTTGGTGACGGTAATGGTCGTGTAGGTTTCGGTTACGGCAAAGCACGTGAAGTACCTGCAGCGATTCAAAAAGCAATGGAAAAAGCGCGTCGTAACATGTTTACTATCGCACTTAACGAAGGCACTCTTCACCATCCAGTGAAAGGTCGCCACTCGGGCTCTAAAGTTTACATGCAGCCAGCTGCAGAAGGTACAGGTGTTATCGCCGGTGGTGCGATGCGTGCTGTACTTGAAGTTGCCGGCGTACATAACGTTCTATCTAAAGCATACGGTTCTACGAACCCTATCAACATCGTTCGTGCTACGATCGACGCTCTAGTAGATGTTAAGTCACCAGAAATGGTTGCAGCTAAACGTGGTCTAACTGTTGAAGCGATTTCGGAGTAAGAACACATGGCAACTATTAAAGTAACTCAAACTAAAAGCTCAATTGGTCGCCTACCAAAGCATAAAGCTACTTTGCGCGGTTTAGGTCTTCGTAAAATCAACCATACAGTAGAACTTGAAGATACTCCGTGTGTACGCGGTATGATCAACAAGGTTTACTACATGGTTAAAGTTGAGGAGTAATCAGAATGCATTTGAATACTCTATCGCCGGCTGAGGGTTCTAAGCCTTCTAAGAAGCGTTTAGGTCGCGGTATCGGTTCTGGCCTTGGTAAAACTGGTGGCCGTGGTCACAAAGGTCAAAAGTCACGTTCTGGCGGCGGTGTTCGTCCAGGTTTTGAAGGCGGTCAAATGCCTCTGAAACAACGTCTACCTAAGTTTGGTTTCACTTCTCGTAAGAGTCTTGTGACTGCTGAAATTCGTCTAGCTGAGCTAGCGAAAGTAACAGGTGACATTGTTGATCTAAACAGCTTGAAAGCAGCGAACCTTGTAACGAAGAATATTGAATTCGTTAAAATCGTTCTTTCTGGTGAGATCAACAAAGCAGTGACTGTTAAAGGTCTGCGCGTGACTAAAGGCGCTAAAGCTGCAATCGAAGCTGCAGGCGGTAAAATCGAGGAATAATCTCGAGGATTGAGGTACAGATGGCTAAGAAACCAGGACAAGATTTTCGTAGTGCTCAGAGCGGCTTAGGTGAGTTGAAGTCGCGCTTATTATTCGTAATTGGTGCACTTTTAGTATTCCGAGCGGGCTCTTTTGTGCCGATTCCTGGTATTGACGCTGCTGTACTTGCCGATTTGTTCGAACAGCAAAAAGGTACCATCATAGAGATGTTTAACATGTTCTCTGGTGGTGCTCTTGAGCGTGCATCTATATTAGCACTGGGCATCATGCCGTATATTTCGGCATCAATTGTTGTCCAGTTGCTAACTGTAGTTCATCCAGCGTTAGCCGAGCTCAAAAAAGAGGGTGAAGCAGGCCGTCGTAAGATAAGCCAATATACGCGCTACGGCACGCTTGTACTTGCAACATTCCAAGCTATAGGTATTGCAACAGGCTTACCAAACATGGTCAACAATCTGGTTGTTATCGACCAAACCATGTTTACCCTGATTGCGACCGTAAGTTTAGTAACCGGTACCATGTTCTTGATGTGGTTAGGTGAACAAATTACAGAGCGAGGGATTGGGAATGGTATCTCCATTCTTATATTTGCAGGTATTGTTGCTGGATTGCCTTCGGCAATAGGACATACTATCGAGCAAGCGCGTCAAGGTGAACTGCATGTGCTTCTTTTGTTGTTGATTGCGGTATTAGCTTTTGCTGTGATTTACTTTGTTGTTTTCATGGAGCGTGGTCAGCGTCGTATCGTTGTCAACTACGCAAAGCGTCAACAAGGTCGTAAAGTTTTTGCAGCGCAAAGTACTCACTTGCCATTAAAGATAAATATGGCTGGTGTTATACCTGCAATTTTTGCATCAAGCATTATTTTGTTCCCAGGAACACTCGCTCAGTGGTTTGGTCAAAATGGTGAGAGCCAATGGTTCGGCTGGTTAACAGACGTTTCATTAGCGCTTAGCCCTGGTCAGCCATTGTATGTAATGCTTTATGCTGCAGCGATTATTTTCTTCTGTTTCTTTTATACAGCGTTGGTTTTCAACCCACGTGAAACAGCAGATAACCTGAAGAAGTCAGGTGCATTCGTACCCGGTATCCGCCCAGGCGAACAGACAGCAAGATACATTGATAAAGTAATGACTCGTTTAACCCTAGCTGGTGCGTTATACATTACCTTTATCTGTCTGATCCCTGAGTTCATGATGGTCGCGTGGAACGTACGTTTCTACTTCGGCGGTACATCATTACTGATTGTAGTAGTGGTTATTATGGACTTTATGGCACAGGTACAGACTCATTTGATGTCAAATCAATATGACTCTGTGTTGAAAAAGGCAAATTTAAAAGGCTATGGCCGTTAATACGGTCGCCATTTAAGTTAGATTTACGGAGTTTAGCAATGAAAGTTCGTGCTTCCGTTAAAAAAATCTGCCGTAACTGTAAAGTTATCAAGCGTAACGGTGTCGTTCGCGTGATTTGCAGTGAGCCAAAGCACAAGCAGCGCCAAGGCTAATAAGCAGAAATTTTTACTTGAAAATTAAAGGGTGGTCGAGTATATTTCTCGGCCTACCTTTTGCGTGCAAAAGAAGTAGTATCCCGCAGCGTATCCTCGACGGGCTTTGCTGCGGATAATTCTTTTATAGAAAGTACTAGGAGTGAATAGTGGCCCGTATAGCAGGCATTAACATTCCTGATCAAAAGCATGCTGTGATCGCATTAACTGCAATCTACGGCATCGGTAAAACCCGTTCAAAAGCTATCCTAGCTGACGTGGGTATTGCTGAAAGTGTTAAGATCAGTGAACTAACTGAAGAGCAGATCGATCAACTGCGTGATGGTGTAGCTAAATACACTGTAGAGGGTGATCTTCGTCGTGAAGTTTCCATGAACATCAAGCGTCTTATGGACCTTGGTTGCTATCGTGGTCTTCGTCATCGTCGCAGTCTACCACTACGTGGACAGCGTACTAAAACCAACGCTCGCACCCGTAAGGGTCCGCGTAAGCCGATCAAGAAATAATCGGGAAGGGTAGAGTACAATGGCTAAACAACCAACTCGCGCACGTAAGCGTGTACGCAAGCAAGTTGCTGATGGCGTAGCGCATATCCACGCATCTTTCAACAACACAATCGTAACCATCACTGACCGTCAAGGTAACGCACTAGCTTGGGCTACTGCTGGTGGTTCAGGTTTCCGCGGTTCTCGTAAATCAACACCGTTTGCTGCACAGGTTGCTGCTGAACGTTGTGCTGAAATGGCTAAAGAATATGGCCTAAAGAACCTAGAGGTTATGGTTAAGGGTCCAGGTCCAGGTCGTGAATCTACAGTTCGCGCACTGAATGCTGCTGGTTTCCGTATCACAAACATCGTTGATGCGACACCAATCCCTCATAACGGTTGTCGTCCACCTAAGAAACGTCGCGTTTAACGTTTCTGGGAACATTGGAGAAAGATCATGGCAAGATATTTGGGTCCTAAGCTGAAGCTTAGCCGCCGCGAAGGTACTGACTTGTTCCTTAAGTCAGGCGTTCGTGCGATTGATACCAAGTGTAAAATTGATAACGCACCAGGTGTACACGGCGCTCGTCGCGGTCGTCTATCTGAGTATGGCGTTCAGCTTCGTGAGAAGCAAAAAGTTCGTCGTATCTATGGCGTTCTAGAAAAACAATTCCGTAACTACTACAAAGAAGCTGCGCGCCTAAAAGGCAACACGGGTGAAAACCTACTTCAGCTTCTTGAAGGCCGTTTGGACAACGTAGTTTACCGTATGGGTTTTGGTGCAACTCGCGCTGAAGCACGTCAATTGGTTAGCCATAAAGCTATCCTAGTAAACGGTAGCGTTGTAAACGTACCTTCTTTCAATGTTGCGGCTAACGACGTTGTTGCAATCCGTGAGAAAGCGAAAAAGCAATCTCGCATTAAAGCAGCTCTAGAAGTTGCAGAACAACGCGAAAAACCAACTTGGATTGAAGTAGATGCAAGCCAGATGGAAGGTACATTCAAGCGTTTGCCTGAACGTTCAGACCTATCTGCTGACATCAACGAACAATTGATCGTCGAGCTTTACTCTAAGTAAGGTTTAAACTAAAGAGAGGACACAATGCAGGGTTCTGTAACAGAATTTCTTAAGCCACGTCTTGTTGATATCGAACAGGTCAGCACGACACACGCAAAAGTAACTCTTGAGCCATTAGAGCGTGGTTTCGGCCATACTCTTGGTAATGCACTTCGCCGAATTCTTTTATCATCTATGCCGGGTTGTGCCGTAACAGAGGTAGAAATTGAAGGCGTACTTCATGAGTACAGTACCAAAGAAGGTGTACAGGAAGATATCCTTGAGATTCTTCTTAATCTGAAAGGACTGGCTGTTCGCTTAGGCGAAAACAAAGATGAAGTGTTCATTACATTAAACAAATCAGGCTCGGGCCCTGTGGTTGCAGGTGACATCACCCATGATGGTGATGTAGAGATCGTAAACCCTGAACACGTTATTTGTCATCTGACTGATGACAATGCTGAGATCGCTATGCGCATCAAAGTAGAACGTGGACGTGGTTATGTTCCTGCTTCTGCTCGTATTCATACTGAAGAAGATGAACGTCCAATCGGTCGTTTGCTTGTCGATGCAACATTCAGCCCAGTAGACAAAATTGCCTACTCTGTTGATGCTGCTCGTGTTGAGCAACGTACTGACTTAGACAAGCTCGTCATCGATATGGAAACGAACGGTACTCTAGAACCTGAGGAAGCTATCCGCCGTGCAGCAACAATTCTTGCTGAACAGTTGGATGCGTTCGTAGATCTTCGTGATGTACGCGTTCCTGAGGAGAAGGAAGAGAAGCCAGAATTCGATCCGATCCTACTGCGTCCTGTAGACGATCTTGAACTAACAGTTCGCTCTGCTAACTGTTTGAAAGCAGAAGCGATTCACTACATCGGTGATCTAGTACAGCGCACTGAGGTTGAGCTACTGAAAACGCCTAACCTTGGTAAGAAATCTCTTACTGAGATTAAAGACGTGCTTGCATCACGTGGCCTTTCTCTGGGTATGCGCCTAGAAAACTGGCCGCCAGCGTCAATCGCTGAAGATTAATCGATATTAGTTAGAAGGATTTGGTCATGCGCCATCGTAAGAGTGGTCGTCAACTCAACCGCAACAGCAGTCATCGCAAAGCGATGTTCAGCAACATGGCTAGCTCTTTAGTACGTCATGAAGTTATCAAGACTACTTTGCCAAAAGCGAAAGAGCTGCGTCGCGTCGTTGAGCCTTTGATTACACTAGCTAAGACTGACAGTGTTGCTAACCGTCGTCTTGCATTTGCACGTACTCGTGATAACGAAGTTGTTGCAAAACTATTTAACGAATTAGGTCCACGTTTTGCTGCACGTCAAGGTGGCTACACTCGTATTCTTAAGTGTGGTTTCCGTGCTGGCGATAAAGCTCCAATGGCTTACATTGAGCTTGTTGACCGCCCAGAAGTAGCTGTTGAAGCTGCTGCGGAGTAATCAGTTCGCGAATAAAAGGCCGAGCATTAGCTCGGCTTTTTTATTGCATTGTGATTAATAATTAATCGATAGATCTACTTACCATACAAGACAATTTTATTCTTTTATTTCTTGGCTGTTTTGCCTTTTATTCCGTGATCGACATTCTTATCTTTATTGCCACATACTTTGCAACGCACCAACTAAACTGCTTCCAGCCCCCTGACTTGTTAAATATTGAATAATAATTGGTGTAAATTGTGCGATCATATTGGCATCCAAACCTAATTGATTGAAGACATTCGTTACGTCTTTAAGATGAGTCATCGCTGATGGTGAAACGTTGGTTGTTGATAAGCCTAATTGAGTCAGTTGCCCAAGGTTAGGGATCACGGTGTTAAGTTCAGTTTGATTCTGCTGTGGTAATTGATTATTAGCGAGAGCTAATAATGCTGCAACTCCTCCTCCCGCTTGTTGATCTGAGATTGGGAGTTGATTTTTTACTTGGTTAATCAGTGTGGTATGTTGCTTGGTTTCCAATAAGCCACTACCAACTAATGTTGCTAGACCTTGATTTGACTGTTCACCAAGTTTGAGGAAGGCCATGCTGGGTGCGCTACTAAGTAACGTTGAGAGCAGTAATGTATTAAGTAAAGTGTGGTTCATAATGCGATTGGTCCCTAAATCATTATTGATGTCAACTTATGACCATCAATGGATGCTACATTTTTAAACAGTGTAGCAAATGCACGATGAATGATTTACCCCTGATGACTAATCTCAGAAAATTCGTATAAAAAAAGCGGTGCATTGCACCGCTTAACAATAGCGTATTAATGATGATTAAAGAATATCAAGCAATTCTACTTCAAACACGAGTGCGGCAAAGGGTGGAATTGCTGCGCCAGCGCCGCGTTCACCATAAGCGAGATCGTGTGGAATATACAGTTTCCACTTCGATCCCACTGGCATCAACTGTAATGCTTCTACCCAGCCTTTGATAACACCAGTCACTGGGAATTCAGCAGGTTGGCCACGAGAAACAGAGCTATCGAAAACGGTACCATCCGTCAGTTCACCATGATAATGGACACGGACAGATTTATCAGAAGTTGGAATTTCACCAGAACCTTGAGTGATCACTTCATACTGTAAGCCTGAGTCAAGCACGGTAACTTCTGAGCGTAGAGCGTTATCTTTAAGGAATGTTTCACCTTCTGCAGCGGCAACTTTAGCGGCAGCTTGCATCGCCTCTTCAGCGCGCATATGCATGGCTTGTAAGGCTTGGTTAATTTCATCGATTTCGATTGCTGGCATATCACCGACAAGCGCTGTCGCGATACCTGCAGCAATCGCATCCACATTTAGCCCTTCAAGACCACTTCCCGCTAGTTGCTGGCCCATTTGTAGACCAATGCCGTAGCTGGCTTTTTGTTCTACAGTTTCAAATTTTACGTCAGACATACACGTCACTCTTTGTCACAAAAATAAAGCCCACAGAATACCAGCTTCAGCGCTATGATGAAATGTTTGGCGAGCATTCATGTTATAAAGGTGCCAAGGTGTGATTCAGATCGAGACTTCGAGCTTTAATCTTCAAGATTGTGTCAACCTTTGGTTGAAGCAGGGTCATGCTCTATACTCTTAGAGCATGAATTTTTATACTGTACCAAGTCAATGAAGGGCGGATAAAAATGAATCGTCGACACAGAAAAAAGCAACAAACATCTTCTTCTCTGAAGCAGATGGCACGGCAATTTTTGCAGCAGTGGGCGGCTATTGATTGGCGATCTTATGCTAAGCGGCTTACTCAGCATCCTATCTGGCAGAGTATAAAAGCATTTTGGGCACAGCTCCCTGTTTATCATCAACGAGCGTTAATGGTTTTGATTCCTTTATTTGTCTTGTTGTTGATTTACCCTTTCTCATCTAAAGAAGATGCTCCAACTCGTGTTTCTGCGCCAGCGAGCACTCGAGTATCCATTCCGGTGAATACCCAAGGGCTAAGTGAGCAACGTGTCGAACAAGCCACAACGGTCACAACTCTGGCTGCTCCTCAGGAAAAGATTTGGCAAGAATATATCGTTAAACAAGGTGATACCTTGTCGCAAGTGTTTAGAAGCAATCAGTTACCCTTAGCTGATCTCAACGCATTAGTGAGGATTGAAGGTAGTGATAAGCCCTTGAGTCAAATACAGCAAGGGCAACGAATCCGTTTTAAGCTGGCCGCAGATGGGCAACTGGATATTTTGCAGTTAGAACGTAATAATCAATCAGTAATGTTTTTCCGACTATCGGATGGTGGTTTCGGACGCAGCCAGTAATTAGGAGCGATAAACACGCTATTTTTCTAACCGCATATCAATATGAGGAATACCATCTTCTAAGTAGACGGCCGAGGTCGGTTGAAAGCCATATCCTTGATAAAAACTCGCCAAATAATGTTGTGCGCCGATTTCTATGTCCTTATCTGGCCATTGATGTTGGCACTCGGCCAATGCTTGTTCTAGTAATTGACGTCCGAGGCCGTTACCCCTAGCTTGCTGTTGAGTGGCGACTCGGCCAATGCTGACTGAAGGATAACTGATTCCAGGAGCCAGCAGTCTCGCATAAGCAATCAAGGACTGATCTTGATAGCCTAATAAATGCCATACGCCAGGTTGAACGTCTTTACTATCGAGCTCTGGGTAAGCGCAGGCTTGTTCGACGACAAATACATCCACTCGTAGTTTGAGTAATTCATACAGTTGGTGAGTGGTTAAACCTGTAAAGGGAAGGCATTGCCAAGTGATCATCGTAATTTTCCTTTAAAAATGAAAAGATGACTGTAGCAAGCTTAAGAATAGGATTCATTAACAAAGGTTAAAGTTGACGAAGAATTTCACCTCTATCTCCTCCCTAATTGAAGCTGCAGGGAGGGGAGGTCGCCAATGACAGAGTCTGTCTATGCTCATGGGGATGAATTCACTTACTGCCTACCTGCAACTCCAAGTTGTTTGGGTACCGATCATTAAATATTCACTAGCCACACGAAGTTAAATAACGATAATGGACGTTTAATTTCGTCTAACCAAAGGACACCCCTTGAGTAATTGTGCATTTTCGACCGTACCACTAAAGCCTGAACTGCTTTCTAACCTTGATACTTTGGGATATACCCAAATGACTCCCATTCAAGCATTAAGCCTACCTACCATTTTAGCGGGCAAGGATGTTATCGGCCAAGGAAAGACAGGCTCAGGGAAAACGGCCGCTTTTGGATTAGGTGTTTTATCCAATCTTGATGTCAAACGCTTTCGCGTGCAAGCGCTCGTGCTCTGTCCTACTCGTGAGCTGGCTGACCAAGTAGCGACGGAAATCCGCACTTTAGGTCGCGCCATCCACAATATTAAAATTCTTACTTTATGTGGCGGTATGCCGATGGGGCCGCAAATCGGTTCATTAGAGCATGGCGCGCATATTTTGGTTGGTACACCAGGGCGTATTTTGGATCATCTTGAAAAAGGACGGATTGATCTTTCCGAGCTGAATACTTTAGTACTCGATGAAGCAGACCGAATGTTAGAGATGGGTTTTCAAGATGCGTTAGATGCGATTATTGCTCAAGCGCCAACAGTCAGACAAACCTTACTATTCAGTGCCACTTTTCCTGCTCAAATCAAGCAGGTGGCTGAGCGGATCATGCGTAATCCAGAAATGGTTAAAGTAGAATCCACCCACGCTTCAACGACGATTCAACAGTACTTTTATAAACTGGAAGGTGCGGAGGCGCGTGATAATGCCTTAGCCCAGTTGCTATTACATCATCAACCAGAATCAGCGGTGGTATTTTGTAATACCAAAAGGGAAGTGACCCATGTTGCCGAGCAGTTAAAGCATAAAGGCTTCAGCGTGATTGAGCTGCACGGTGATTTAGAGCAGCGCGATCGTGACCAAGCCTTGGTGCAGTTTGCTAATAAAAGTATCTCGATTTTGGTCGCTACCGACGTTGCTGCTCGTGGGCTGGATGTGGATAACTTAGATGCGGTGTTTAACTTTGAGTTGTCCCGTGACCCTGAAGTGCACGTTCATCGTATAGGCCGTACGGGGCGCGCTGGCAGTCAAGGACTAGTGATCAGTTTCTTTAGCGACAATGAGATGCATCGCGTAGCGATGATAGATGAATATATGGATATGCCCATTGAGCCTGCTCAATTGCCAAATATGAGTGGGCAGAACACTACGCCTTATCAAGCCAAGATGGTAACGATCCAGATCGATGGTGGTAAAAAACAAAAAGTTCGTCCGGGTGATATTTTAGGTGCTTTAACCAGTGATGATGGGATTGATGGCCAGTTCGTTGGTAAGATTAATGTTCTGCCAATGCGTGCTTACGTTGCTGTGCATAAATCGGTGGCTAAGCGAGCGCTGAAGAAAATGGAAACCGGCAAAATGAAAGGCCGTCAATTTCGTGCTCGTTTATTGAAATAAAACCAACCCGGCGCCATGTTGTGATAAAGCCAGCGTTTGTTCGCTGGCTTTTGATTTTCTTAGCTACTCAAAGTGCTAAATCATCATACTCATGCAGCTAATCATTCGATGCATGAGTCAACAATGAAAAACTTATTGAGTCAGGTCAATGCGATAAATGGCAAAGCCGAGTGAGTCGTTAGCCACTTTTTGCATGGGATACTGGCCTTTGGCCTCAATAAATTGTGCCGCTTTTTCACTAGGCGAGGTTTCAAAACGCACATCTAAGCGAGCATCGGTTTTGATAGGCGCAAATGACCAGTTGTTGTCAGCACTAGGGGTAACATGGCCTTGTTCTGCGCTAATGCGAGAAATATAGCTTGCTACCACGGTGCGGTTTTCATCTGGCGAATCAAAGGCAACAAACTCACTGCCCGTACCAGCAAATTTATTGCTGTAAGCACGATAGTTGTTGGTCGCGACTAAAAACGTTTGTTTAAGATCCAGTGGTTGACCTTGATAAGTCAAGCCAACTATACGTTCAGCCTCTTTGTTGATAAGTTTACAGTCACCGTCGTATTTCGCCGGTTGTGTGACATCAATTTGATAATTGACGCCATCGATGACATCAAAATTATAAGTACGGAAACCCTGCCAATTAATTAGGCTTTGCGGGGCCTCACTCTGTGGATCAATTTGGTTAAACTGGCCTGCGCTGCATTCCAACCACTCTTTGACCTCCTTACCGGTCATTTTCAGTGCCACCAGTGTATTAGGATAAAGATACAGATCGGCGGCATTACGGAAGGTCAGTTGTCCAGCTTCGACTTCAGTAAAGCCATTAGGATCATCTTTACGACCTCCGACTTTAAAAGGGGCAGCTGCTGATAAAACGGGTAATCCTGCCAGATTAGCGTCGCCTTGAATAAATTGCTCGACATAGTCTTTTTGGGCTAAGTTAACAATCTGCACCGTTGGGTCGTCTTGCACTAGGGCTAAGAAACTGTACATCACATCATCGGCTTTACCGATAGGTTGATTAACAAATTCTCGCGTTGCTTGATGGTCTTTGGCTAAGGCTTTGACGATGTTTTTATCTGCTGAAACCAGTGCTTGTTGAGTTTTACGATCGAAAATTGGCCGAGCTTCTGCGCGTCCATTGACCACTTGCCATTGGCCATTTTCATTTTTTAAGGTTAAATCCATCACGCCGACATGGCTGCCCCAACGACCGGGCATCACCGCAGGAATGCCATTGATGGTACCTTGACTGATATCTGCACCCGGTAAGTTCGCGTAGTCGGCACTTGGGAATACCGCGTGTGAGTGTCCAAAGGCGATGGCATCAATGCCTTTGACTTGAGTGAGATAATACACCGAATTTTCTGCCCCAGCTTGATAAGGATCGGTCGAGATCCCTGAATGAGGGATCGCAATGATCACCTCTGCACCTTGCTTTTTCATCTGGGGGATGAGCGTTTCTGCGGTTTGCTTAATGTCTTTGGCAAACACTTTGCCTGCAAGATTTTTCTTATCCCAGACCATGATTTGCGGAGGGACAAAGCCAATGTAACCAACCTTGACAATCTGCTCTTGGCCATTTTGATCGATAAAAGTATGAGGCTTAATCAAATAGGGTTGGAAATAGTGCTCGCCTGTGTATTGATCAAATACATTGGCATTAATGTAAGGAAAGTCCGCTCCTTTAATCGCCTGCTGGAGAAAATCTAAACCGTAATTAAACTCATGGTTACCAATATTACCCACATCGTAGCCGAGTTGATTCATTGCTTTATAAGCCGGGTGAATCTCGCCTGGAGTGATGCCTTTTGCCGCCATATAGTCACCCATAGGGCTACCTTGCAATAAATCACCATTATCCACCAGAACAGAGTTGGTGACTTCTTGCTGAGCTTGTTTAACTAAGCTTGCTGCACGAGCCAATCCCAATTGTTTCGATGGCATATCTTTGTAGTAATCATAATCCATCAAGTTGGTATGAATATCGGTGGTTTCAATGATTCTCAGTTGGAGTGTTTCCGCCATTGCTGGCCCCGCCATGCTTAAAAGACCCGCTAACACAGCGATGGCTAAGGAGTGATGTTTTGAGTGCATAGGTCATTTCCTGTTGATTATCGGGATTGCTTGTTTGGCTTTCCTCGTTAGCAATAGCGGTGAATGTAACAAATTGTGATGCAATGTGTCGGACTGAACATCACAAAGTGTGAGTTATTCAGAAGCTTTTGCTATTGCAAAGCAAGGCTGACGATTGCTTATCAGCTTTTAGTATAAAAAATGAAATTTTAGAATTTCGAGCAATAACATCTACCACTCATAATAAAGCCATCAATTTGAGTTAAGGATAACAACGATGGCGGGTTTACAAAGCGTTACGACGAAAAAAGCGCATCAAGCAACGCTAGTAGCATTAGATGGAGGGGGAATTTCGAACTCCTATACCCGCTTATCGCGTAGCCAATTACGCACCGGAGAAGTCGCATTAGTTGGTGCTGGTCCTGGCGATCCTGAATTGCTGACGGTTAAAGCACTCAACTATCTACAACAAGCGGATGTTGTGCTCTATGACTATTTAGTTTCAGAAGACATTATGGCGTTGATCCCCAGCAAAACGATTTTGGTCTGTGTGGGTAAACGTGCCGGTCATCATAGTGTTCCGCAAGAAAAAACTAATCAACTGCTGGTGGATTTTGCCCAATTGGGGCATCGCGTGGTGAGGATAAAAGGCGGTGATCCTTTTATGTTTGGCCGTGGTGGGGAAGAGCTGGAAGTGTTAGCGGATGCTGGCATTCCATTTCAAGTGATCCCTGGCATTACTGCTGCGGCTGGAGCGACGGCGTACGCTGGTATTCCATTAACTCACCGTGATTATGCGCAGTCGGCTTTATTTATCACCGGACATTTAAAAAACGACACTATTGATGAGATGGAGTGGCCGACCTTAGCGCGTGGTCATCAAACCTTAGTTATTTATATGGGGTTGATGAACGCCACGATGATCACTCAGCAACTCCTCTTACATGGACGCCATGCCTCGACGCCAATTGCGATAATTGAGCGAGGTACTCAGCAAGCCCAAAAAGTATTTCGAGGCGTTTTGCAAGATTTACCCCAATTAGCGACTCAAGCGCAATCACCGGCCTTAATTGTGATTGGTGAGGTGGTCGCGTTAGCCGATAAATTGGCTTGGTTTGGCGAGCAAACTGAGCGTCCCACCCACTACCACTATGCCTAATTGATTATTTTACTCTTGCCATTTTCTTGTTCGAGATAATGACAAGGCAGCGAAAAGGAAACCGACAGAATGGATCCACAACGTTTAACCCATTTACAGCAACTTGAAGCGGAGAGTATTCATATTCTTCGTGAGGTGGCGGCAGAATTTGCGAACCCAGTGATGATGTACTCGATAGGTAAAGACTCCTCCGTGATGTTGCATCTGGCTCGCAAAGCGTTTTATCCGGGAAAAATTCCTTTTCCTTTACTGCATGTGGATACGGATTGGAAATTTCGCGAGATGATCGAGTTTCGTGATGCGGCAGCTGAAAAGTATGGTTTTGAACTTTTGGTACATAAAAACCCAGAAGGATTGGCGATGGGGATTAATCCCTTTGTGCATGGCTCCTCAAAACACACCGATATCATGAAAACCCAAGGATTGAAACAAGCTCTCAATCACTATGGGTTTGATGCCGCTTTTGGTGGTGCGCGTCGTGATGAAGAAAAATCTCGAGCCAAAGAGCGGGTCTATTCGTTTCGTGATCAAAACCATACGTGGGATCCGAAAAACCAACGTCCAGAGCTATGGAAAACCTATAACGGACAAATTAATAAAGGGGAAAGCATTCGCGTATTCCCTTTATCGAACTGGACGGAATTGGATATTTGGCAATACATCTATCTAGAAAATATCGATATTGTGCCGCTGTATTTGGCTGATATTCGCCCAGTGGTTGAACGAGATGGCATGTTGATTATGGTCGATGATCAGCGGATGCCATTACAACCGGGTGAAGAGGTTCAATACAAGCGAGTTCGGTTCCGAACTCTCGGCTGCTACCCCCTGACCGGAGCCGTAGAATCTGAAGCCGATACGTTGACCGGGATTATTGAAGAGATGTTGGTGGCAACGTCCAGTGAGCGACAGGGGCGGGCGATCGATCACGATCAGTCTGGATCGATGGAACTGAAAAAACGCCAAGGTTATTTCTAAGGATTTGAGGAAAGAAAATGAACAGTGCAGTGCATGCTCAACTTGCTGAGCTGGGTATTGAAGGATACCTCAACCAACATCAACATAAATCATTATTACGCTTTCTAACCTGTGGATCGGTTGATGATGGAAAAAGTACGTTAATTGGTCGTCTGTTGCATGATTCTAAACAGATCTATGAAGATCAGTTAGCTGCCGTTCATTCTGATAGCCAGCGCGTAGGCACCACCGGTGAACGGCCTGATCTCGCACTATTGGTCGATGGCTTACAAGCTGAACGTGAACAAGGCATTACGATTGACGTTGCTTATCGTTATTTTTCCACTCAGAAGCGCAAATTTATTATTGCCGATACACCAGGGCATGAGCAGTACACGCGTAACATGGCCACTGGAGCATCGACTTGCGATTTGGCCATTATCCTGATCGATGCACGCAAAGGCGTATTAGATCAAACCCGTCGCCATTCGTTTATTGCCCATTTATTGGGGATCAAACACTTCATTGTTGCGATCAATAAGATGGATTTGGTGGATTACTCCCAAGCTCGATTTGACGAAATTTGCCAGCAATACGCTGATTTCTCGAAAAATCTTGCCCAAGACATCGCTATTGATTTAATTCCAATCTCTGCGTTGGAAGGTGATAATGTCGTCGAGAAGAGCCAATTCATGCCTTGGTATCGTGGTGAGTCTTTGCTCGAACAGTTGGAAAATGTGCAGATTAAGCCACCGAGTATCAATGCTGATTTTCGTTTTCCCGTTCAGTATGTGAATCGTCCTCATTTAGATTTTCGTGGTTTTGCTGGTACGGTTGCCGCGGGCACAATTCATGTTGGTGATAAGGTCAAAGTGTTACCGTCTGGGAAAACCTCTGCGATTACGCGGATTGTTACCTTTGATGGAGATTTAAGCCATGCCAATGCAGGACAAGCGGTGACCTTAACTCTACAAGATGAGATCGATATCAGTCGCGGCGATCTATTAGTGTTGGCCGATGCGAACGTTTCGCTAACCTCGCAACTCGTCGCGGATGTGGTATGGATGGCGGAGCAGCCACTACAACCCGAGCGTGAATACGATATTAAAATTGCGGGTAAAAAAACTCTGGGTCGAGTAACCCACATTAAATATCAGTACGATATTAATCAGCTCAGTACCTTTCAAACTGAACAGCTACCGCTTAATGGCATTGCCCGTTGTCAATGGCGCTTTACCCATCAACTAGCAGTAGATACCTATCAAGATTGTGCGGATACTGGTGGTTTTATTATCATTGACCGTTTGACTAACGTCACGGTCGGAGCGGGTTTGATTCGTGAGCCATTGCAAGCGTTAGACGCCCCAGTTACCAGTAGATTGTCGGCTTTTGAGTTGGAATTTAATGCATTAGTCAGAAAACATTTCCCCCATTGGGAGGCGAAAGATATCAGCCAATTTAAGGGGCAATAATGCACACTATCGATAATGTTACTAAACCGACGATCGTCTGGCATGAGCACAGTGTTGATAAGACTCATCGAGCACGATTAAAGCACCAGAGCCCAGCCGTTCTGTGGTTTACTGGGTTATCTGGATCCGGAAAGTCAACCATTGCGGGAGCTTTGGAGCAACGTCTTGTTGAGCTTGGTTACCATACCTATTTGTTGGATGGCGATAATGTGCGTCATGGACTGTGTGCCGATTTAGGTTTTTCTGAGCAGGATCGCCGAGAAAATATTCGCCGTATTGGTGAGCTTGCCAAGTTAATGGCCGATGCAGGATTGATTGTTTTAACGGCTTTTATTTCGCCGCACCGTGCTGAAAGGCAACGAGTACGAGCATTAATGCCCGAAGGCGAATTTTTGGAAGTGTTTGTGAACACTCAATTAGCCGTGTGTGAGCAGCGTGATCCAAAAGGGTTGTATAAAAAAGCGCGAGCGGGTGAACTGACTCAGTTTACTGGGATTGATTCGGTGTACGAAGCTCCGTTGGAAGCTGAGATTGATTTACCCGCAGGTGAAGAGCCTGTTGAGGTATTGGTTGAGCGCTGTATTGTTGCGTTACAGCAACGAGGGATTATTCGTTAAAGCGATACGACTTTGCTATTGCTTATTCAAAGCCATTCATTTTGTGAGTGGCTTTTTTATGAGTGCAGGTTTATACCGTGTGATGAATGGTACCGCTCGCGTCACTATGAACAATAAACTTTTGCCCTAATAGAGCGATCAGTTGATCGTAATAACTACTATTGGGTTTATTGCCTAATAGTCGGCAGAGTTCATTGCCTGTGGGGGTAAAGCGATAGTACAGCAAATGTACCCCTTTGGCGGTCACGTTTAACGTGAGCTGTTTACCTTGATAGCTCAGGGTGAGGGGGGGATCAAACTCGATTGCTCCTGATTCTAATTCTGTGGCATGCAGTAAGCCAAGTTCGATTAATACCAGTAAGCTGGAGTAAGGTAATTGGTGGCTACCAATATTTAATGTTGAGGTAATATTGCGTTTACCTAAACTAAAAATACTGTTTTGTACTTTAAGACCAAACAGTAATTTCAAGCTCGGATCGCTGCCAAAGCTGCAACTGAGACCGGCGGCACGCTGTAAAATTTGCGCTTCTTTGGGAGTCATGTTTTGCAAAATACTCAGTGCTTTCATCGAAGTAAACCCTGGGTTGGTCACTTCACGTTTCAGAACTTGAGCCCACAGACGCTGCATGGATGAGTTATGAATATCTTGCGCCATATCGAAGAAACGGTATAGCCAGTCTTGATCAGGATCGCCCGCCGTTTCGTTATGACAAGAAAGGTGCGCCAGACGCACGATCTGTTCAAGGTTTTTTTGTCGTTGCTCTTTTCTCTCTCGTTCACGTTTTAGCGCTCTGTCTAACGTCGTTTTTTGCGGTTTTTCATCGAGCAGTAAAGCATCTACCCCATGTTGCTGAGCAATGGATGAGATACGACTCGCGCTATCTTTTAGATAACTGGATTTTTTCTCTGTATTGGAATGGGTTGTGGTTGGATGCTCAATCACAACCGAGGATTTCAGCTCAGCCATGGGTTACCAAATTTTACCATTGAATCATATTCTAAAATGTACCGTGGATTGGCGAAGGTAACCAGTGAAACTCTTGGTGATAGCGCACAAATTTGCGCTATCATAAATGATAATAACTTGTTAAAATTGTTATCAGAGGACTTGGGGGACGCAATGAAGTACGATAAAGAAAATCGCTGGTTTAAGCACCTATCGACCACTTTACTGTTTTTGATCTATTTGGGATTACTAAGTTATTTAGCCAAATACATGATGTAACCAGTAAAGCGGTCTTCAATTAGCAATTATTTAACAACCTGTTACATGTCATCGTAATCTTCGATCGCGGTTCCCTCAATCAGATAGGCGGTTTCCGCCAATTCCGCACTGACCACTTCGGTTTTCAATGTTCCTATCACATACACCACATCCCATAGCTGTTGAATGGGAGCTCCTTGAGGGTATTTGACATAAATGATCTGATTCGGTGGCGGTGGTGGGACATGAATACAAGCCCCAAAGTAAGGAACCAGTAAAAACTCGGTAATGGAGTTTTCGTCTCCCTCAAGAGGAATGACAAAGCCTGGGATTTTTACCTGACTGCCATTGAGCTCACTGCGTACACTACCCACTTTTATTTGCTGAGCGGGTAAATCGAGGTTGTGATCGATCATCGGCATGCCCATCGCGTTAAATTGGTTGCGCTCATTTTCCGGAATGAGATCAATCCAGTCTAATTGCAGTGGTTCACTATTGGCGTAGACGTTAAAGCTCATCGCCGTAAGTAGTGGCACCAATAAGCTCAGTAACCATTTATACATCTTATTGTTTCTCCTAGAGTCGTATCGTCATACCATCACTGAGTGATTGACGGTAGGCACGCAGCGCAGGAATAAAGCCTATCATGGTGCCAGCCGCTTGCACATAGCCAAGCAGTTGCCACTCATAATGAGTCAGGGCTTGGAGTTGTAGTTGAATACCATATTGACTCGCTACGATAGGGGAGGCGATAGCGAGAACAAGGTATAGGCCAATGAGACCAGTGACAATGCCTAACAAAGTTAAAACACTCGCTTCGCTTATCAATAAAGCAAATACGTGTTTGGGTTGAGCGCCCATCGCCCGCAAAATTGACATTTCTCGACGGCGTTCTTGTAGGCTAGTGAGTAAACTACTCAACATGCCGAGTAATCCAGCTATGACGACAAAAATCGAAACGGTCATTAACGCTTGCTCTGCTACGGACATCATTCCCCACAGTTCATGCAGTGCTACGCCGGGTAGAATGGCACTCAATGGTTCCGCTCGGTATTGATTAATTTGTCTTTGGAGTGCAAAGGTTTGAATTTTTGAATGTAAACCGAGTAGCATTGCCGTGATTTGCTGTGGTTCAAATTCACGCTGCTTTAACTCTTCTTTGCTTGGGGTATTACCTAAATTTGCCCCAGACTCCCAGCCAACATGGATTGCTTCAATCGCTTCCAGTGAAACGTGGACGGTTTTATCTACCGGCGTGCCGGTTGGCGCTAAAATGCCGACGACAGTAAAAGGCAGATTATCGTGCCGACTGAAGCCGACATCGCTGATGCCATGAGCGATAATGATCTCACTGCCTAAGTGATAACCGAGTTGTTTGGCGACGTCGGCACCGAGCACGGTCTCAAATAAGCCAGAAAACTCTCTACCTTGAGCAAAAGTAAGTGGTTGCTTACTACCATAACGAAAATGTTCAAAGTAATTATGATTAGTGCCCATAACACGAAAACCACGGTGCGAATCACCTAGCGAAATAGGGATTGCCCACTTTACGGCGCGATGCTGGCTAAATTCTTGATAGCTTTTCCAATCAATATTATTGGTCGCATTACCAATACGAAACACGGAATAAAGCAGAAGGTTCACTTGTCCAGAACGGCCTCCGACAATCAGATCGGTGCCTGAAATAGTATTGGCAAAGCTGCTCTTCGCTTGAGTGCGTATGCGCTCAACCCCCATTAATAGAATGACGGAAATCGCCACAGTAAGAATGGTTAATAAAGCGGTAGTTTTACGATTCAGTAAGCTTTTCCACGCTAACTTGGTGACTACGCTCATGCCACACCTCGTGCTTGATTAATAGTAGGTAAGTACACACTTCGTTCAAAAAGTTTCTCTAAAGTTGGATCATGGCTGACAAACACTAATGTTGAGCCGACACGATTGGCTTCATCTAATAACAGTTCGATAAAGGCACTGCGGTTATCGTAATCGAGTGCGGAGGTGGGCTCATCAGCAATCAGCAGTGGTGGATCGCCAATCAATGCTCTTGCTGCGGCGACGCGTTGTTGTTGACCGATACTTAATTCCGTCACCGGCTTATTAAGCAGTGTGTCACTGAGCTTCAGTTGAGCGAGTAACTGTTTGGCTCGATCGCGGATATCTCCCGAGACGTTAGCGCGGCGATGAGCTGAAAATTGACAGGGTAGGATGACGTTATCAATCACTGACAAGTAAGGTAATAAGTTAAATTGTTGGAAAATATAACCAATATTGTCAGCGCGAAATTTATCTCGTTGGCGAGATTTGAGTTTAGCTAAATCATGACCGAGCAAGTGGACATGGCCTTGAGTGGCGGTATTAATTCCGGTCAGTAAGCTTAGTAAGGTGGATTTACCACAACCACTTGGCCCCTTTACAAAAAGATGTTGCTTGGCAAGCACACTCAAAGCATCAATATGGAGGGTTGGTTGAGGATTATTTGGCCACTGAAATTGTACATCGCTAAGGTCAATTACCGGAGTGGCGCTTGGCAGCGGTTGGCTGTTCATCACTTATCCTTATTTGATGGAAAATCGGGTAAGCCATGCTTACCCGATTGGGGCGTGAACGCTTACATCAGATGATGCATTTACAGTGACAGACGAGTTTGTTGCTTGGTCAGCTCAACGGCAGTTTGTGTACGCTCGGTGAGTAAATTGACCAGCATTTTTTCCGTGCTTGGGAACAAGGCGAACCATTCCGTGTTGATTTGAGTGAGAGCGCCAACATTTTCACATTGATAGTGATACTGCGCAGTAAATTCACCGTGTTGATGATCATGATGCTTATGATCGTGATGGTCATGGTCATGTTTATGATCGTGTTTATGATTGTGCCCGTGATCATGATGAGCATGATCGCTGTGGTCGTGGTTATCTTTACCACCGCTTAAGGTGTGGCTAACATGAGTTTCTTCCAATTGGCATTTCGCTGCCGAGCTTAAGGTAAACAATGATTCTGCTTGTCCTAAGATATCTAATGCTCGATTCAGTGCCTGAACTTGGCTTTCGTTTTGTGGCGCGTGCTCAAAACCCACCACATCTGCGCCTGGAGCGGTAATTTCAATCAGCAAATCCGTACCGTCTTGAGCGACGTTAAGTTCTACTTGCCCATGAACATGAGCGTCGTGTTGACGAAACTCTTGATGAGCAAACGCAGCGGTCGATAATACGGCAGAAATACTTAAGGCAAGCAAAGGTTTAGTTAGCATAATGTTGATTCCATAATCTAGAGAGAGTAAATATAGGGTTAATGAAGATATCGAACTTTTCAACGCTTCGGTGGTGAGCGTGCTACATAAGCAATGCTATCGAGTATCAAACAAAATGGGCTAACGATGACAGGCATAAAACCCTGTGCTGGCCAGATAGGGATGATCAGAGTGGTATACTCAAGACCATGTTTCACAACAGAAAACAGCTGACAATGATGATCAGTATGTTGAGTTGGATGAATGTCTAATTGATGATTTATCACGGCGATATTGAGCCACAGCACCAACAATACGGCCAGTATACTGACTGTGTTGATCGATAGACGTAAAGGCTGCGGTTTGACCATCATCTTATACCCAATACAACAAGAAGATTGTTATAGTATAACAATCTTCTTGTCTGGCAAGTCTTAAGGTTATTTTTCTAGTTGTTGTTGAATGAGTGATAATACGTTTTGAATAGCATCGTTATTTAAAGCGCCTTCTTGGACAAATTGCACGATCCCCTGTTTATCGAGCACGATGATCGCTGATGAGCGCTTTTGTAACTGCCAACTTTGTGCCACGATACCTGCTTGGTCAAGGACAATCGACGACCAAGGAAAATCGGTTTTGCTGCTTTGAGCTGATGATTTTACAAACGAGCCAGTTCCCCATACCGCATCATTTTGGTTAATGATCGTCGTCGTTTGATAATCTTCGCTCGGAAAGGCTGCCGCTGTCAGTGCGGTCATCAGTGGTGCATTCATCTCTTTGGCGGCACTTCGTCCGGCTAGAGCTTGAATGACACGAACCTTGCCGGGTAATTGAAGACTACTCCATGGTACAAACTGAGTGTCTTTACCTTCGAGTACCACTTCGCCATATTTTGCAACGTCGACGGCTGGCAGTGGTTGACCCACTACTATGTTGTGGGCTGATGCGATGAAACTGTGAGTGGCGATTAGTAGGGTAAGCAGTATTTTTTTTATCATGGTAAGTCCATTTTAGTAAATAAGTGGTTTAAGTTGATGGTGTACCGATATGCAAGAACCGCATTGTGTTCTTGAAATTGGTAATTACTGTTATTAACGTATGGACTAAAATTATAGAGCAAGAACGCATGTTTGCCTTTTTTGATCTCTAAATAAACCCCTATCGCCTGACCAAACTCACTAAACTTGATATTTTTTGTCTCGCCAAATTCAGGATGTAAAGGTTGAGTGATTTGATAGTTACCGCTCAGATTAAGATAACCCAGCCCGACACCGATCCCCGTTTTTACTTGCCATTTTTCTGGTTGGTGGCGATTAAAATGGTAAAAAAATAATGGCATTGCATACAGTGCATAGCCTGATATCTTGGTATCAAGATTGGTTAATTGATCGTTTTGATGGAGCGTTTGTCGATTAACTTTGACTAGATTACCATCCAGTTGAAATTGTACGCCCAACGAACTTTGCTCTGATAAATAGTAGCCTTTAGATAAAAGAGAGACTGTTGGAGAAAGAGCAAGCTTATTACTCATTTGTGCAATGTTCTGCTCGGACTCGTCGCGCACATCAATATTGTTGGTCGTTAATTGTAGGCCCAGATTGAGCTCAATAGCACAAACTGGCAAGCTACAACAAAGAGTAAAAATGATGCTCGTTTTTAAATAATTGATCATAAGAGAATGCTCTTTCATCATTCAATGAGCCAATGATAAGCTCGCTTCGCTTATCGTGCTAAAGCGAGCGTTAAATTAGTCAGTTGGATTATTACTTACAAGAAGCACACTCCTGTACCACCAAGTCCACAATATCCTTGTGGATTTTTAGCCAGATATTGCTGGTGGGAACTTTCTGCAAAATAATAGTCGCCAGCAGGAGTAATCTCGGTGGTGATTTCCGCTTTATTGTGTTCGCTTAGCAAAGCTTGATATTCTGCGCGACTTTGTTCGGCTACTGTTTGTTGTTCATCGGTGTAAGTATAGATCACCGAACGATATTGAGTTCCTAAATCATTACCTTGGCGCATACCTTGGGTTGGGTCGTGATTTTCCCAGAAGGCTTGCAACAGTGATCTCAAAGGTAACACCTTAGGATCGTAGATCACTCGAACGACTTCAGCATGACCAGTTTGACCAGTACAAACTTCTTGATACGTTGGGTTTGGAGTAAAACCACCAGCGTAGCCGACAGAAGTCACAATAACACCTTCTAAACGCCAAAATAAACGCTCAGCTCCCCAAAAACAGCCCATTCCAATCAGTAATTGCTCTTGTCCTAGGCTCGGCTTGATGCTTAGCGGAATATGATAAATAAAATGTTTGTCTTCAAACTCGATCGGAGTCACGCGGCCAGGTAAAGCCTGATCCGCTGATATAAGTGAAGATTTGTTGAGCATAGCCATTCCTTATTAGTAATAGTCAATGGAACGTTGAGTGAAATTCTGTGTCTCATTGATACGATTTTTTATTCCACATCGGATGCGATTGATCCAGAGTATTTCTCTGAGCTATTGGCATTGATGATCGGATAACGTTCGTTGTTCGTCTCGCTTACCGAGATAGATTGACCGCGATATCTGCGTGTAATCTATTGGCGTGTGAGCAATTATCCTACAGACTTCTTATCCTATAGTCGGTATGATTTAAAGTCTATTAACCTGCATTGCGGTAAGGCGCTTAACCACTATTTAACATGAGATCACTCCCATTCTATGTACTATTCGCGACGTTATTCTTTTCCTGCACCGCGCTGGCGAAAGTCGATTTAACCATTCGAGGATTAAGCGGCGACTTAAAAGATAACGTCGATGCTTATCTGTCTTCAATATCGACCAGCGATTACTCGACCCAGTTACGATTTCAGTCACGCCTAGAACAAAGGATAACCGCTGCATTAAATGCATTGGGTTATTATCAACCGACGTTTGTTTTTGAAGTCACGGAACCGGATAAAGCGATGACGGTGCATGTTTCTCCCGGAGAAGTGGTGCGTTTAGCGTTGGTTGAGATTGTGATTGAGGGAGAAGCGCAGCAAGATGCAGATTTTGCTCGAGTGATTGAACGTAGCGGCCTAAAGGTGGGTGAGACACTCAATCACAGCCAATACGACAGTCTTAAATCCTCTTTGCGTAATTTAGCGCTCCAAAAGGGGTATTTCGATGGCGATTTTCAGTTAAGCCGTCTGGAAGTGATTCCCGATCTGCATCAAGCGTTTGTTCGTTTGCATTTTGATAGTGGCATTCGCTATCATTTTGGCGCTACGTCGATCTCTGGGAGCCAAATTGAAGAGGTTCGTGTGCGCTCACTGCAACCGTTTAAACAAGGTGATCCTTATTTAGTCTCACAAGTTGGTCAATTTAATCTTAACTTAGCCAATACGGATTGGTTTTCATCGGTGTTTGTTAAACCTGATTTAGAGCAGTTAAATCCCGATCAGCGTGAGTTACCTATGGTGGTTGCTTTAGCGCCCAAAGCGCGTAATCAACTAGAAACGGGTATTGGTTATTCAACCGATGTTGGCGTAAGAGGCTCATTAAAATGGAAGAAGCCGTGGTTAAATGAATATGGCCATAGTTTTGATAGTAGTCTATCGATATCCGGTCCTGAACAGAGTATTACTGCAGGGTATAAAATTCCTCTCGAAGATGTGCTTCGGCAGTATTATCGTATCCAATATGGGATGAAGCATGTCGATAATCGAGATACCGAGAGTTTAGAATCTAATCTTGCTTTAGAGCGTCATTGGTTACTTGATAGTGGCTGGCATCGGACAGTATTTTTACGTTATCTGATAGAAAGCTATGAGCAGGGCTTACAAGATGACGGGGCGCAATTTTTAATGCCAGGCATTACTTATACGCGTACCCGTACGCGGTTGAATCGCTCGTTATTAACTTGGGGCGATAAGCAAACCATCACCTTAGAATACGCCGATCCTTCAGTGATTTCGGAAACGCGAGTCACGCGAGTGCAAGCTGGTAGCTCTTGGATTCGTAGTTTAGGTGATAATCATCGTGGCCTCTTTAGAATTGACGGCAGTGCCAACTTCGCCGAAGAATTTGATAAACTTTCTCCCTCACTGCGTTTTTTTGCTGGTGGAGACAACAACTTACGTGGCTATAGCTATCAATCTATTTCACCGCGGGATGCCAGTGGCTCGTTAACCGGGGCGAAATACATGGCCACCAGCTCGTTGGAATATCAATATCGGCTAGGTGGTAACTGGTGGG
The DNA here is from genome assembly GCF_963878025.1 of Vibrio sp. 11986-1-5. Lineage (NCBI taxonomy): Bacteria > Pseudomonadati > Pseudomonadota > Gammaproteobacteria > Vibrionales > Vibrionaceae > Vibrio > Vibrio sp. 11986-1-5. Next base: position 51,262 of record NZ_CAWNVW010000051.1, on the reverse strand, counting down.
CTGCGCTATTTGTCGATTATGGTGATGCTTTTAATGACACCCCTGATTGGAAAACGGGGACTGGATTTGGTTTGCGTTGGGTATCACCAGTGGGCCCGCTGCGACTTGATTTTGCATGGGGATTAGATTCTGAACCCGGCGACCGATTTAAACTGCACTTTACGTTAGGGCCTGAATTATGATTAAGCGAGCGATGAAATGGACCGGTTGGTTATCCGCAAGCTTAGCAGGCATCGTCACGCTTCTGTTGCTGCTGTTTGCTGGGTTGTTTTTTACCAATAGTGGCTTAAATGTCTTGGTGTGGGGCGCTCAGAAAGCATTAGCCGATTTCTCGGTTCAATCGACCCAAGGAGCTATTTTTCCCCGTTTCTCACTGTATGGTGTTGAATATCAAGATCCATCGACTTCCGTTGATTTACAGCTTGAACAACTAACGCTCGCGGTGAATGCGAACTGCTTACTCGAACCGATGATCTGTATTAATGAGGTGATTGTCTCGGGATTGCAGTTTAATTTGGAATCTATTGCCGATTCAACGAATCAATCGGCAGAGACGGCATCAGCGCCAGTGACCACAATTTCTACACCAGTGCCGATCAAATTAGGCAGATTAACCTTGAATAATATTCAGCTTAATCTGCTTGGCAATCAGATTAACTGGCAGCACTTTACGACCAGTGGCGCACTACAAGGCGATCGATTAACGATCGATCGCACGTTATGGCGAGGTGTACGCATTGCGTTGGCTGAAGAACAGGCGGAGCTGTCGGCTGCGACGAGCGCTTCTTCATCCGATGCGCTGCCGATAAGCTTACCTGAGGTTATTATTCCACTGCGAGTTGAGTTGAGTCGCTTTGAGTTACACGATTTTCTCCTCCAGCAAGCCGATCCGATTGCCGTTAATCAACTGGTGGTACAAGCACAAGCATTTCAGTCTCAAGTTAACTTAAAGAACCTAGTTCTTGATATGCCAGAGCTGGACGCATCTTTGACTGGGCGTGCGACTTTGCGCGGTGATTATCCTTTGAATTTCACTCTTCAGTCATTGCTTAAGTTACCAGAGGCTAAGGGACAAACATTACAATTAAAGGCTTCAGGCAGCGTGGCCGATCTCGCTTTGGAGGCGCAACTTGCCGGACTGGCACAGGCTCAGTTGCAGGCGAAATTAAAACCGCTACAACCCGAGCTGCCTTTTGATATCACGGTGCAGCAGCTAAAAGCGCAGTGGCCGCTAGTCGGTGAAGGCGATTATTTTGTGCAAGCGCCTTTACTAAACGCGCAAGGTATTCTCGATGATTATCAGCTAGCCATCGACACGACGTTTTCAGGGCTTGATATCCCTGAGATGACGTTGTCAGTACAGGGACAAGGTTCATCAACTCAGATAGCTTTACGCTCACTGCTTTTGAAGACGTTGAATGGTGAGATTGAGGGTGAGTTGCAAGCGCACTGGCAGCCAAGTATTGATTGGCAAGCCAAGCTTAACGTTAGGCAAATTAACCCTGGTTTACAATGGCCTGAAGCATCAGGGACGATCAGCGGTCAACTAGTCACTTCTGGGAAATTGACTGAGCAAGGTGGTTTTGAGATTGCCCTGCCGTTATTGGCTATTCATGGTGATCTTCGTGGTTATCCGTTAGATATTAAAGGACAACTCAACGCCGCTGATCCGCGTGGTAAAGGGGAGTATCGCGTCTCTACCTCTGGATTAACCTTCGCGCACGGACCGAATCTCTTGACCGCCAAAGGTCAATTAGACCAACAGTGGCAAATGGATGTGGCTTTATCGTTAAAAGATTTAGCGAAAACAGTGCCGGATTTATCGGGGCAAGTAGCAGGTCACGTAACGCTACGTGGGCAACTGACAGAGCCAGATATTCAGCTGGATTTGCGCGCAGATCAGCTGGCTTGGTTAAACGAGGCAACGATTCGCGAATTATCGTTAGTTGGCCAGTTAACACCGCTGCCTTTACCACAAGCAGATTTACATCTCTCGATGACGGATGCCCGTTACCAAGAGCAGAGCATAGAATCACTGCTATTGTCGTTGAATGGTCAGCAAGAGCAACATCATTTGACGTTAGAGGTTAAGTCTCCCCTTGTGTCTAGCCAACTGGCGATATCAGGACGGCTTACCGAGTCGACCAATTGGCGTTGGGATGGCCAGCTTGAGCGTATGAATATCGAGTCCATACAAGGGCCATGGCAGTTGAGTCATGCTACGGATATCAATGTTGACCTCGACCAAGCTCGTGCGATGATAGCGCCGCACTGTTGGTTACAAGCGGATGCCTCTCTGTGTCTTGAAGAAAGCGCCAGTGTAGGGGATAGCGGTGCAGTTCAACTCGCTATCAACCATTTCCAATTCAGTCAAATTCAAGGATTACTGCCACCAGAAACCCAGATAAAGGGGGAACTGAATGGTCAGTTGTCGGCTCAGTGGTCAGCACAGGCGGCACCACAAGTAAAACTTTCTGTTACCTTACCAGCAGGTGAAGTCCAGCAGCATTTGTCACAACCGATTATTTTAGGATGGGATGCGATGCAGCTTAATGCTGAATTAGCCAATAATTCCTTACAAGCGGACTGGTCGTTGCAGGTGACAAATAATGGTCAGTTTTCTGGTCATATACAGATCCCAGATGTCACCGCAGAAGAAAAACAGTGGCAGGCCGGATTAAAATTGACCCCTTTTCATCTTGATTTTCTGCAACCATTCGTCGGTGAATTTAGTCAAGCGGATGCGACGATCACGGCGGATTTAAGTTTGCAAGGAGCCATGCTTCATCCACAGGTGCTGGGTAATATTGAGTTAACAGGGTTGCAGCTTAAAGGTGATATCTCTCCAGTTGATATGGATTCGGGCCAAGTTACGATAGACTTTTCTGGTTACCAAGCGGCGCTGCATGCACAAATTGGTACGCCAGAGGGTTTGCTGAATGTCACCGGTGATGCTGATTGGCACAACATGGCTGAGTGGCGAGTTAACAGTCGAGTGTTTGCTGATTCGCTGTTAGTGGATATGCCGCCGATTGTAAAAATGAAAGTGATCCCTGATTTAACCTTAACCATGCAACCGGATGTGGCACAAGTCTCGGGTTCTATCCATCTTCCTTGGGGACGGATTACGGTCGAAGAGTTACCTCCAAGCGCTATCGAGGTGTCTAAAGATCAAGTCATATTGAGTAAAGATTTACAGCCTTTAAGTGAGCAAAGTCGTTTACCACTGCGCATTGAAACGGATGTTGAGATCGTAATTGGTGACGATGTTCGTCTGAGTGCTTTTGGCTTAGAAGGCGGGCTACGAGGCCGGTTGAATGTCACGCAGCGCGATCGTGGGCCATTGGTGATTGGTGAAGTCAATATTTTACAGGGACAGTATCGCTCATTTGGCCAAGATCTACAGATCCAAGAAGGTAAAATTTTAATGAATGGCCCAGTCGATCAGCCTTTTGTATCGATCAAAGCGATTCGTAATCCAAATAATACCCAAGATGGTGTCATTGCCGGTATCCAAGTAACTGGGCCCGCTGATGAACCGATGATCACCATTTTCTCTGAGCCAGCGATGCCACAAGCCAATGCTTTATCTTATTTATTACGTGGGCAAGATATTGATGGTGAAGCTGGCGGTAATGCGATGACCATGACGCTGATTGGGCTAAGCTTAGCGCAAAGCGGTAAAGTGGTAGGTCGAATTGGCGAAGAATTTGGTGTACAAGATCTGCAATTGGATACTGCCGGTTCGGGGGATGATGCACAAATTACGGTGAGTGGCTATATTTTACCTGATTTACAAGTTAAATATGGGGTGGGAATTTTCAATTCTGTCGGTCAATTTACCATTCGTTATCGTTTAATGAGGGACCTCTATTTGGAAGCGGTCTCTGGAGTCGATAGTGCGATTGATTTGCTCTATCGCTTCGAATTTAACTAAGGAGGGTATGCTATTGTCTCTAGTGTTTGTCTATGGCACCTTACGACAAGGTGAAAGCCATCACGATTATTTAAGCGAAAGTAAGCTCTTAGGCTACTTTGAAACACCGCCAAGCTATGCGTTACACGATCTTGGCCCCTATCCGGGATTGATTGCTGGTCAGCAATCAATCAAAGGGGAAGTGTATCAAGTCGATGAGCGCACATTAGCAAAACTTGATGTATTAGAAGATGTTCCCGTTGAGTATCGACGCGAAACCATTGATACGCCTTATGGCCTCGCTTGGATATACATTTATCAAGAGGCTTCGCGGCTTGATTCTGAAATTGAATCTGGCGATTGGTGCCAACGTATTTAAGCCGTGTTTTCTCAATGAAAAAAGCCAGCAATGCTGGCTTTTTGGGCTTATTCATCCTGACTTAATCAGGGAAAACGAGCATTATTTTTGCTGTGCACGCTCGTAAGAAGAAAGGATTTCAGCACGCGCAGAAGCGGCATCTTCCCAACCTTCTACTTTCACCCATTTACCGCTTTCTAGCTCTTTATAACGCTCGAAGAAATGGGTGATCTGAGCTTTCAGTAGTGCTGGAATATCATTCACATCTTGAATGTGGTCGTACTCTTTAGACAGCTTAGAATGTGGAACGGCGATGACTTTGGCATCTTCACCTGACTCATCACTCATCTTCAAAACACCCACTGGACGACAACGAATCACAGAGCCTGGGATCAATGGGTAGGGTGTTGGAACCAATACGTCCACTGGGTCACCATCAAGAGATAGCGTGTGGTTCACATAACCGTAGTTACATGGGTAGAACATAGGCGCAGACATGAAACGGTCAACGAATACCGCACCAGAATCTTTATCTACTTCGTATTTGATTGGGTCAGCGTTCGCTGGGATCTCAATCACTACGTAGATATCATCTGGCAGGGATTTTCCTGCTGGCACATTATTTAAGCTCATTACGGTTTCCTTTTTGGTTAGCCGGATTTTAAAAAGTGTCGCTCATTATTATGCAAACTGCACGTCGGTGCAAAACCGACGTGCAGAAAAAGGCGAAGTTTACCTGTAAAAAGCCGGATACCCAAGTAGCAGTGAGTAACTCGATGGGCTTTTAGCGCTTACATACTTTAAGCATCAGCGCTATTGGTTAGATTTGTTCTATGGTTGTTCGATATTTATCGACCACGCTCAGTCCGTTGAGTCCGATTCAGATGACTATTCATCTGGGTAGGTTTCAAGGAACTGAGAGACTTTTTCAACCATCTGTTTTGAACCGACAAAAAACGGCACGCGTTGATGTAACTCGGTAGGTTTGATATCAAGGATACGTTGTCTACCATCTGTCGCTAAGCCGCCCGCTTGCTCAATCAATAGTGCCATCGGGTTGCATTCATACAGTAAACGCAGCTTGCCGTTGGGGTGGCTTTGAGTACTTGGGTAAAGATAGATACCGCCTTTGAGCAAGTTGCGGTGAAAGTCGGCGACTAATGAGCCAATATAACGTGAGGTGTAAGGGCGATTATCTTCCGGTACGCTCTCTTGGCAGTATTTAATGTATTTTTTAACGCCGGTTGGAAAACGAATGTAGTTACCTTCGTTGATAGAGTAAATTTTGCCCTGCTCTGGAATACGCATATTTTCATGAGAGAGACAAAATGAACCAATCGAAGGGTCATAAGTAAAACCATTGACACCATTGCCTGTGGTGTACACCAACATGGTTGACGAGCCATAAATTACATACCCAGCAGCAACCTGTTTATGACCAGGCTGAAGGAAATCTTCTGCGGTTGGTGGTCCACCTACGGGAGAGATACGGCGATAAATTGAGAAAATGGTTCCAACAGAAACGTTGACATCAATATTCGATGAACCATCGAGTGGATCCATTAACACGACATATTTCGCATTTTGGTTAAGCTCTTTATTGAAGGCGACTGCCTCATCTTCTTCTTCACTGGCAACACCGCAGACTTGATCGCGCGCTTCTAAAGCCGCTTTAAACTTATCGTTAGCGTAGACATCCAGTTTTTGTTGCTCTTCACCTTGAATATTATCGTTACCCGATGCGCCAGTAATATCGGCTAATCCAGCTTTGTTGATTTCTCGGTTAACGATTTTGGCGGCAAGACGAATGGACGCAAGTAAAGAGGAGAGTTCACCGCTTGCATGGGGAAAGTCGTGTTGTTTTTCAACAATAAACTCACCAAGGGTGCGCATCTTCGACATGTTATTTCCTTAACACTTATTGGTTCTGGGGGAGAAAGGTAACGCGAAAGAGTAGGGTCATCAGCGTTGGTGTTCTTACTCCTTGAGAAGAAAGCAAATTTAGCTACCTTTTCAAGGTGTTTCGTTATAGCGGTGATTTTAAATCCTAGAACTTTTTACGAGTAATAAACTAACTGCTGAAGATCTCAATTTAGATGTCGACTTTCGATAAATTACATTGTGGCGATTTTCGGTACTCGCTTTTATGGTATGGATCAGGATAATGGTTAGGCAGATAAACAGCACAAGTGAGATCAGGTTGATGCATATTCATATTTTGGGGATTTGTGGCACTTTTATGGGGGGATTGGCGATGCTTGCTCGTCAGTTAGGCCATAAGGTAACGGGCAGTGATGCCAATGTCTATCCACCAATGAGTACGATGTTATTATCCCAAGGAATTGAAATTATTGAAGGTTTTGATCCGAAACAATTAAGTCCACATCCTGATCTGGTGGTGATTGGTAACGCGATGAGTCGTGGAAACCCTTGTGTTGAGTATGTTTTGAATCACAATTTACGTTATACCTCGGGACCGCAATGGCTGCACGACTTCTTATTGCAAGATCGCTGGGTTCTCGCGGTAGCGGGGACGCATGGCAAAACCACGACTGCCAGTATGTTAACGTGGATTTTAGAGCAGTCTGGCTATCAGCCCGGTTTTCTCGTTGGAGGGGTATTAGGCAACTTTGATCTCTCAGCTCGCTTGGGAGAAAGCATGTTTTTTGTGGTTGAAGCCGATGAATATGACAGTGCTTTTTTCGATAAGCGTTCTAAGTTTGTTCATTATCACCCAAGAACGTTGATCCTGAATAACTTAGAGTTTGATCATGCGGATATTTTTGATGATCTTGAAGCGATCAAGCGTCAGTTCCATCACTTAATCCGCACTTTACCGGGTAATGGACGAGTATTGGTTCCCCAGCAAGACTCTGCCTTAGCGGACGTGTTAAGCCGAGGATGCTGGAGTGAACGAGAATTTATTGGTCAACAGGGGCAATGGTTGGCTAAAAAACATAACCCACAAGGCTCACAATTTTCGGTGTATTTTCAAGATCAACGAGTGGGCGACGTCGAGTGGTCATTGATTGGTGATCACAATGTAAATAATGCCTTAATGGCGATTGCCGCCGCGCGACATGTGGGAGTTACACCTGATTTAGCTTGTCAGGCACTAGCAAGCTTTATCAATACCAAGCGGCGTTTAGAGCAAAAAGGACAGGAAAACGGCGTGACCGTCTATGACGATTTTGCTCATCATCCGACGGCGATTGAACTCACTTTGGCTGGCTTACGTAACAAGGTCGGCAGTGAAAAAATTATCGCTGTCGTCGAACCCCGCTCTGCCACTATGAAATTAGGTGTTCATAAGGGCACACTGGCGGCATCACTCGCGCAAGCTGATTCAGTCTATTTTTTTCAGCCTAACGAATTAGCGTGGTCGGTTGATGAAGTTGCTCAGCAATGCACCTCACCCGCTTATGTGAGCAATAACATCGATGACTTAGTTGAGAAAATTTGCGCAGCAGCCAAACCGGGCTCGCACATTTTAGTGATGAGTAATGGTGGCTTTGGCGGTATACATAATAAGTTACTCGCCACGCTTAAAAAGCGAGCTCAGTAACGTTTAGGGTATTCAATAACAGTGACCGATTTAACAACACATAACCAAGCCATTACTTTGGCCTGGACAGGAGCCTCTGGCGCACCCTATGGACTGCGTCTTTTAGAATGTTTACTTGCCAGTGAGCATGCCGTGTATTTGCTTATCTCATCCGCTGCCAGAGTGGTATTAGCGACGGAGCATGGTTTGCAATTGTCTAGTCAACCCCAAGCGGCGCAGCAGCAGTTGGTTAAACTGTTTAATTGCGATCCGAATAAACTGATCGTCTGTGGTAAAGAAGAGTGGTTTTCCCCCGTGGCTTCAGGCTCTGCGGCACCGAAAAAAATGGTGGTTTGTCCTTGTTCGGCGGGCAGCGTCGCTGCTATCGCTCATGGCATGTCGGATAATTTGATTGAGCGTGCTGCAGATGTGGTGCTCAAGGAACGAGGGCAACTCCTGTTGGTGGTTCGCGAAACCCCGTTCTCTACCCTGCATTTAGAGAATATGCACAAATTGTCGCAAATGGGCGTTACTATTATGCCAGCAGCGCCCGGTTTTTATCATCAACCTAAATCGATCGATGATTTGGTTGATTTTATGGTAGCCCGCATTCTCGATCATCTAGGAATCGAACAAGGACTGGTGCCGCGCTGGGGTTATGATCAGCGTTAAGTAGCTTCTTTTATGTTTTAGCATTACAATCTTACTCACTCATCGGGGAGCCAACCATTCATAACCGAATGGCGCTGAGATCAAGCCATGCTTGGGACCCGCATTAGTCATTTGACCATTAAGGGATGCTGACTAAACACCTGAACCAGATAATACTGGCGTAGGAATTGAGCAGGAGATTAGAAACAGACTCATGGATGCTGTCTCACTCTTCCTCAAGCCTGTGCCGCTCACCATGGAGCGCAAGCCTTGAATAATCAATACTCTATCATCGCATTAACCAGTCTATTTTTTTCTTCTATTGCGCTTGCCGCGCCAACCACGACGACCGATAAACCGACCTTGACGGTGTATACCTATAGTTCTTTTATCGCTGATTGGGGACCAGGCCCGGTGATTAAAAAAGCGTTTGAAGCCGAGTGTAACTGTCAACTGAACTTAGTTGGTTTGGATGACGGCGTATCGATTTTAAATCGCTTACGTCTTGAAGGTCGTCATACTAAGGCCGATGTTTTGTTGGGTCTGGATAACAACTTGATGACGGAAGCAGAACAAACAGGACTGTTAGCCCCTCATTCCGTCGATTTATCAGCGCTGACGTTGCCGAATGGTTGGAATGATGAGACCTTTATTCCTTATGATTATGGCTATTTTGCGTTTGTGTATAATCAGCAAACCTTAACTCATCCACCGCAGAGCCTAAGAGAACTTGTTGAACAGCGCGATGACTTGACGATTATTTATCAAGATCCACGGACCTCAACCCCAGGTCAGGGATTGCTACTATGGATGAAGTCGGTTTACGGGGATCAAGTGGCCAATGCATGGCAGCAACTGGCGAAAAAAACCGTCACGGTGACCAAAGGGTGGTCGGAAGCTTATTCGATGTTTTTAAAAGGAGAGGCTGATATGGTGCTCTCTTATACGACTTCTCCGGCTTATCATAAGATAGCTGAAAATGATCATCGCTATATCACGGCTAATTTTGCCGAGGGTCATTATATGCAGGTTGAAGTTGCGGCTAAGGTGAAGAGTAGCCCAAATCCAGCGTTGGCGGCTCAATTTATGCAGTTTATTGTCAGTGATGATTTCCAATCAGCTATTCCAACCACCAACTGGATGTATCCAGTGACCAATGTGGCTTTACCGGAAGCTTTTTCTGAGTTACAGAAACCCAGCCAATCATTGACCTTTAGTGCCAAAGAAGTGGCGGCACAGCGTCGTCATTGGATTCGTGAGTGGCAACACGCATTGACTTTTTAATCGATGATCTTATCAACGACACCTAAATTAGGTATAGGGGTCGCAGCGTTGGTTGCGGCCCTCGTTATTAGTGCATTGGCCGCTTTGTTGTGGCAAGCCCCTTCTTTTGCTATTGATCAATTATGGCAGGATGCTTATTACCGACACGTTACTTGGTTTAGCTTCTACCAAGCTTTTTTATCGACGCTACTGAGTGTAGGACTCGCTATTCCTGTCGCCCATGCATTGAATCGTCGCCGTTTTAAAGGCAAAGATTTACTGCTCAAGCTGTTTGCGATGACCTTAGTCTTGCCCGTTTTAGTGGGGGTATTTGGTTTACTCGCGATTTACGGTAATCAAGGATTATTAGCTAAAATACTGGGCTATTGGCAGATCCGTCTGCCTTTTTCGATTTATGGTTTAAACGGAATTTTATTGGCCCATGTGTTTTTTAATTTACCTTACGCCAGTCGATTATTGTTGCAAAGCTTAGTAGCTATTCCACTCGAGCAGCATAAGTTATGTGCTCATTTAGGTATGAACAGCTGGCAAAAATTTAAATGGGTTGAGTGGCCAAGGTTACGCCAGCAATTGCCTCATGTGGCGAGCTTAGTGTTCATGCTCTGTTTCACCAGTTTTGCTACTGTCATGGCCTTGGGGGGCGGACCGAAAGCCACAACGATTGAACTGGCGATTTATCAGGCGATCAAGTTTGATTTTGATTTGGCTACGGGGGCACTGTTAGCCATTTGGCAGATGTTATTGTGTGGATTGTTATACTTTTCGATGCAATGGTTTAGTCGTTGTTTGCCCGCAACTCAGGGAGGGGATTATCCAATCCAAGTCTGGGGTGGGGATACACGACTAAAACAACTCTGGGATGGAATGTGGATCGGTTTGGTGATCCTATTGGTGATTCCTCCGCTATTGATGGTGGTATTGAGCGGCTTAAATACCCACCTATGGCAAGTTTTGAGTAGTCAGGAGTTTTGGCTTGCTACTGCCGCTTCTTTTCAAGTAGCCAGTGTGACGGGAGCGATAGCGTTACTTTCGGGATGTGCAATTGTTATGACAAGTCGTCATTGGCGAATCAATCAACAACCTATTAAAGCCAATAGTATTGAATGGATTGGCACCATTATTCTGGTTACACCTGGCTTGGTGATCAGTACCGGGTTGTTTTTGTTGCTACGTCAAACGGTCGATATCTTTAGCATGGCCTATTGGTTGGTGGTTATCGTCAATAGTGTTATGGCTCTGCCTTATGTGATTAAAACCTTATCACAACCGATGCTGCATCTGGCCCAGCAATATCATTTACTGTGTGCCAGTCTTGGTTTGAGAGGCTGGCAGCGTTTGCGACTGATTGAGTGGCGAGCGCTGAAAAAACCATTTGCCCACGCTTTCATCATTAGCTTTTTAGTGTCAATGGGTGATTTGAGTGCAGTGGCGCTATTTGGTAGTCAGCAGTTTCGCACTCTTCCGTTGTATTTATATCAATTGATGGGCAGCTATCAGATGCAAGCGGCGGCAGTATTATCACTGGCTTTATTAGTTTTTAGTGTCGGACTTTATTACGGCGTTGAGCGGTTATTACAGATTAAACAGAGAGAATAAGTCATGCTAAACGTTGTAAAGCTCACTTACCAATATCAAGATGAGTGTTTCACGTTTGATTTAACCATTAAACAAGGCAGTATTACGGCTTTAATGGGGCCGAGTGGAGCAGGGAAATCAACACTGCTTAGTTTGATTGCCGGTTTTATCGAACCACTGAGTGGTCAGATTGAGGTCGCAGGGGATTCTGTGCTTGGTAAATTACCGCATCAGCGACCTTTCGCAATGTTGTTTCAAGACCACAATTTATTTAATCACCTCACCGTCTGGGACAATATTGCCTTGGGTTTGAACCCGAGTCTTAAATTAACCGATATCGAACAGCAACAAGTGGTTGAGGCAGCAAGGCAAGTGGGGCTTGAGGCACTTGTAACGCGTTTGCCGGAGCAACTTTCTGGTGGACAAAAACAACGGGTAGCCTTGGCTCGATGTTTTGTACAATCTCATCCGATTTGGTTATTGGATGAACCGTTTTCGGCGCTCGACCCGTTATTGCGTGAAGAAATGCTGCAATTAGTTAAATCATTAGCTAAAGCACGAGCGGTCACGATTTTGATGGTAACTCATCATCTCAACGATGCGAAAATGATCGCCAGTGATTTTGCGTTTTTAGCTCAAGGTGAAGTTCAGGTAACCGGCGAGATTGAACAGCTGCATGAGCAGAATATCCACCCATTATTTAGCGAATTTGTCCGTGCAGGAAGTCATCGTTGCTAATTGGTGACGAGTAGTGGTCAGCGGTGACCTTGCACCATTTGGCCTTCAATCCCTTAGCTGGTTGAGGTGATTGAAGGCGAATGGCTTTATGTTGGCAGCTGAGAAGTCTAGCTATCTTGCCCATAAAGGGTTTTGATCATCTGATAAATTTCTCGTGCCGCTTTAGGTGGCTTTTGACCTTGTTTCTCTTTACTGGCTTGACGAGCCAATTGGCGTAAACGCTGTCTATCGGCTTCCGGATAGTGCTCCATTAAAGCTTCGATCGCGCTATCACCTTGTTCAACAATCTTATCGCGCCATTGCTCTATTTTATGCAAGATAGCGGTAGTCTGAGCGTGTTTATTGCGCAGTTTATCCAAAGCAATTTGAATTGGCTCTGGATCAATGTGGCGCATCATTTTACCAATGTACTGTAATTGACGGCGGCGAGCTTCGTTTTTAAAGCGTTGCGCATCTTTTACTGCTTCGGCTAACTCTTCCGGTAGCGGTACTTTTTGCAAGGCGGATGGTTTTAACTCAACCAACTCTTCACCGAGCTTTTGTAGGACGATCATGTCATTTTTCAGCTCAGTCTTACTGACTAAGATGATCTCTTCTTCCTCTTCCCAAGGGGCTTTCTGATTTTTACGCGCCATAGTCTTCACTAATTAGTTATTTATCTCTGCTATTTTAGCAAGAATCGTGGGGAGAAAGCGAAATTCTTGTTATCCTAAGACGATAAAAGCTCAATTAGTTATGGATGAGAGATGGATATTAGACAACAAGTGATGCTCCAGCGTGCCGAACTTGAAGCGGCCGTCGCTAAAGCGCTCGATATGGCCTCTGCTCAAGCAGATGCCGTCGAAGTCGCAATCAGCAAAAGTACCGGATTAAGTGTCTCCACTCATATGTGTGAAGTGGAAAACGTTGAATTTAATAGCGATGGTGCCTTGGGGATCACGGTTTATCGAGGCCAACGTAAAGGCAGCGCCTCAACCTCGGATTTGAGTGAAAAAGCCATTCAGCAGACCGTGTTAGCGGCTTTGGATATCGCTCACTATACCTCAGAGGATCCCTACGCTGGTCCGGCACCCAAAGCGTTGATGGTTAAAGATATCCCAGATTTAGATTTGTTTCATCCTGATGAGCCAAACCCTGATCGCGCTGCTTCGATTGCCATTGCTGCCGAGCGTGAAGCCCTCAATTACAGCAGTAAAATCAAGCAAAGTGATGGTGCGAGTTACGACAGCCATTACGGCGTTAAAGTGTATGGCAATAGTCATGGTTTATTAGCCAGTTATGCTTCAAGCCGCCACAGCATCAGTTGTAGCGTTATCGGTGAAGGCAAAAATGGCGAGATGGAGCGAGATTACAGCTATACGGTGGCACGTCATCGAGACGATTTACGGACGCCTCAGTTTGTTGGTCAGCAAGCGGCAGAAAAAACCATTCAGCGTTTGGATGCTCGTCAACTAAAAACCGGCCAATATCCAGTGATGTTTGCTGCTGATGTCGCCACGGGTTTAATGGGCCACTTAGTGACAGCGATCAGTGGTGGCAGTTTGTACCGTAAATCCTCTTTCTTATTGGATCATTTAGGTCAGCAAATTTTACCGAGTTGGTTCACGATTAATGAGCGTCCTCATTTATTACGTGGTCTTGCATCGACACCTTTTGATAGCGAAGGCGTGGCGACAATTGACCGAGAGATCATCACCGATGGGGTTCTGGCAACGTACTTATTAACCAGCTACGCTGCACGGAAGATGAACATGCAACCAACAGGGCATGCGGGGGGAATCCATAACTGGTTTGTTACCTCTACTGGGCAAGATTTCGATCAGTTACTCAAAACATTAGGTAACGGTTTATTGGTTACTGAAGTGATGGGACAAGGTGTTAATACAGTGACTGGGGATTATTCGCGTGGCGCGGCAGGGTTCTGGGTTGAAAATGGTCAAATTCAGTATCCCGTTTCGGGGGTAACCATTGCTGGTAACTTAAAAACCATGTTTAAGCAATTGCTGGCGGTTGGGACGGACGTCGAAACGCGTTCGCAAATTCAAACGGGTTCGATGTTGATTGAATCAATGAAAGTGGCTGGTGAATAGCCCAATCAATAACCCCTAAAGTGCTGGCGTTGATTAGCGCTTTAGGGGCTCTAATATGACCATGATCGGGTTAAATCAGTAACGTGGCTAAACCCAAGAAAACCGATAAACCGACTACATCGGTCACCGTAGTTAATGCCATACCTCCAGCCAATGCTGGGTCGATATTCATTTTTTTGAGCAAGATTGGAATAGTCACACCCGCAACGCCAGCTATGAATAGGTTGGCCATCATGGCCGCAGAAATAATCCCGCCCAATAGCCATTCTCCTTTCCATAATACGACAATCGCGCCAATGATCAGTGCCCATAATATGCCATTAAAAAAACCGATCGCTGCCTCTTTAAGCAATAGCTCGCGTTTATTACTGTCACCAATATGACCAAGAGCCAATCCACGGATCACCAGTGCTACCGTTTGATTACCAGCCACGCCTCCCATCGAAGGAACGATGGTCATTAGAATCGCGATGGCAGCCATTTGTTCTAATGTTGCTTCAAACATATTTGACACCGAAGCGGCAGTCAGGGCAGCTAGGACGTTAGCACCCAGCCAAACACTGCGTTTTCGAGTCGATTTTAACACCGGAGCAAAGGTGTCTTCATCGTCGTTCATACCCGCCATACTCATCATCGAGTGCTCGGCATCTTCACGAATCACATCCACCACATCATCGATAGTAATTCGGCCGACTAAATGTTGGTTCTCATCGACCACCGGAGCAGAAACCCAGTTGCGGCGTTCAAACAGGCTGGCGACATCTGAGGCTTTGGCATCGACTTTAATTGCCTCATCGGCATCCTCCATCACCTCACTAACTTGAATATCTGGTTGAGTCGTGATTAGCGTAGCTAAAGGCAGATAGCCAATCAGTTGACTCTCTTGATCGATGACGTACAGTGAGTCTGTGGCATAGGGCAGTTGGCCTTTCATGCGTAAATAACGCAGTACAACATCGACATCCACATCACCACGAATGGTGATGACGTCGGTGTTCATTAGACCGCCAGCGGTGTCTTCTGGATAAGATAGCGCTGTTTCAACACGCTGACGCTCGGCAGCGTCCATTTGGGCTAATACTTCACGTGAAACATCATCAGGTAAGCTACGCAGGACGTAAGCTAAATCGTCACTGTGCATCCCTTCGGTTGCTTCGATGAGCATCTCCGGAGCCATCTTTGAGACTAACGCATCTTTGACGTCTTCGTTGAGCTCTTCAAGGATCTCACCGTAATCTTCTGGGTCGGTCAATTGCCACAAAACATCACGAGCTTTGCGGGGAGAGGCTTCTAACAGGTGGGCAATATCTTCAGGTTCCATGTCCTGCAGTTGTCTGCGCACATGAACAAAGCGACCATTTTCGAGGGCTTCGGTAATTTCTTGGAGGGTGTTGTGAGCTTGGTCAAATTCAATCGGTTCGGCCATGCTTCCTCCTCACGGTTATTAAGTTCTGACAATAAACAGAATAGTAACTTAATTTAGGAATCAAGTAACCTGAAGATATTGGAGCCGTCAATGTTAATCTGGTTAGACGCTAATCAAAAAGCGAAGATGGAGATAAGTTAAGGCTAGACAACGAGGTTTATTCGGCCTCATCAAATTTGCTTTCAATCAGTTGGCATACGGCATCGAGAGCGGTACTGGCATCGTCACCATCGGCACAAATAGAGATTCTCTGTCCTTGCGCCGACTCAAGCATCAGTAACCCCATCACACTGTCGGCGGTGGCTTGCTTATCATCTTCACCTTTAATGGTAATTACCGCTTGAAAAGATTGGGCGAGTTCGACCAGTTTAACGGCAGCTCGCGCATGCAGCCCAAGTTTATTTTGAATAAAGACCGTACGATGCTCGTGTGCCATAAGGGGATTATCCTTGGTGTTTCTCTAATGAATGATGGCGTATTTGGACCTGATGACCAAGCTGAGCGAAGTATTCCCCGAGTTGTTGAGTCAGATACACAGAGCGATGCTTGCCGCCCGTACAGCCAATGGCAATGGTTAAATAGCTGCGATTGTTTTTTTCCAACTGCGGCAACCAATATTCAAAAAAACGCTGAATATGCAGTTTTAGCTCAATGACATCATTGTGACTTTCAAGAAATGATTTGATTGGGGCATCAAGTCCAGTAAGGGGGCGTAAATCCGGTTGCCAGTGAGGATTGGGCAAAAAACGCACATCAAACACGTAATCCGCATCGCTTGGAATGCCATATTTAAAGCCGAAGGACTGGAAGACCATGACTAAATCACGCCGTTCCCTTCCTTCAACACGCATACGTACGGTCTCACTCAGCTCATGCAAAGATTGATTACTGCTGTCTAGTAATAAATCCGCTTGCTCTTTTAATGGTGCTAATAAGCATCTTTCCCGCTCGATAGCTTGAGCTAAGGTCGGTTTATCATCCTGTAGTGATAAGGGATGAATACGACGTGTTTCACTGTAGCGTTTGAGTAGTGTCTCTTTGCTGGCATCCAGAAAGAGTACACTGACGTCATTATTTTTTTTGAGTTGGTCTAAAACATCTTCTACCAAACTCGGTTCTTTCGGTAAGTTGCGTATATCGATACTCACGGCAACATTCTGCTTGCTGCCTTGTACCGATTGAATGAAGGCATCTAATAAGCTAACGGGCAGGTTATCGACACAATAATAACCTAAGTCTTCAAGGACTCGTAAGGCGACACTTTTTCCCGCGCCAGATTGACCACTCACTACAATTAAACGCATCACAAGACCTACTGAGGTTGATTGAGCATAATATCGTATAGCTCTTGGTCGCTTTCGGCGTGTCTGAGCTGCTTAAGAATTTGCTTATCGTTGAGGCGTTCGGCCATGCAAGATAAGGTCTTCAGATGCTCTTTACACTGTTCTTCTGGAACCAGTAAAGCAAACAAAAGATCAACCGGTCGGTTATCAATAGCATCAAACTCAATCGGTTCTGCGCATTGAATCAACACGGCGACGGCCTTATCACTGTCAGTCATTCGGGCATGGGGAATTGCAATACCATTACCGATGCCAGTACTGCCCATTTTTTCACGACTGAGCATGCATTCAAACAGCTCAGTGGCATTTTGACCAGTATGTTGAGCCGCGACTTCACTGATGATTTCTAATGCTCGTTTCTTGCTAGAACATTGGACTGCACTTTTGGTGCAGTCCAATGAGAGTACTTCGCTTAATTGCATGTTAATGGCTACTTAGCTTTTCTTTATGCTTGTTGAGTTGACGAGAGAGTTTATCCACTAAACTGTCGATCGCGGCATACATATTTTCATCGTCTGCCGTTGCGTGGATTTCTCCCTGGTTTACGTGGAGCGTAGCTTCGGCGATCTGACGAAGTTTTTCAACCCGTAAAATCACTTGAGTGGTATTGATATGCTCGAAAAAACGCTCAAGCTTTTGAAACTTCGAATGAACATAGTCTTGCATTGCATCGGTAAGATCAATGTGGTGGCCTTGGATATTGATTTGCATAGACATTCCTTCTCTGTTGGGCCTTATAACAGGCGTTTCCGCTGACTCGAGGGCGCAATCGCCAAGGATTCACGGTATTTCGCAATTGTCCGTCTTGCTACCTGAATCCCTTGATCAGCGAGTAGGGCTGCGATTTTGCTATCACTTAATGGTTTCGCTGGGTTTTCTGCCGCCACCAATTTTTTAATCAGGGCGCGAATCGCAGTCGATGAACACTCTCCGCCATTATCGGTACTGACATGACTTGAGAAAAAGTACTTCAACTCAAAAATACCCCGTGGAGTGTGCATGTACTTCTGAGTTGTTACTCGAGAAATGGTCGATTCATGCATCTCCACAATCTGTGCTACGTCATTCAGTACCATCGGCTTCATCGCTTCTTCGCCATATTCGAAGAAATCGCGCTGATGTTCAACTATGCACTTGGCAACTTTGAGCAAGGTCTCGTTTCGGCTTTCAAGGCTCTTAATTAACCACTTTGCCTCTTGCAAATTAGAACGAATATAGTTGCTATCGGGATTATTACCTCGGGCAAGACTAGCGTATTGCTGATTGATCTTTAATTTCGGGACGCTATCGGGATTAATGCTGACTTGCCATTTGCCTCGATCTTTATAAACCGACACGTCTGGCACAACATATTCCGCTTGCTCTTGAGAGATTCGGTTGCCAGGGCGAGGATCTAACTGTTGAATCAGTTGTAGCGCATCGCGTAAAGCTTCTTCTTTGAGTTTGCTCTCTTTAACAATCAATTTAAAGTCACGATTGCCTAACAGATCGATGTAATCGGTGAGCAACAGCTTAGCTTCATTTAACCAAGGGGTGTCGCTTGGATAGGTTGCCAATTGCAGTAGCAAGCAATCTTGCAGATTGATCGAAGCGACACCAAGAGGATCAAATTGTTGGATACGTTTGCGAACCGCTTCTACTTCGTCCAGCTCGATCTCTTGTTCTGCGAAGTTTTCTAAAATATCACTCAGCGGGACAGTGAGGTAACCGTGATCGTCGATCGCGTCGATTAATGCCCGAGCGATAGTACGATCAGTATCGCTAAAAGGTGTGAGATCGAGTTGCCATAATAAATAATCTTGCAGTGTTTCGGTGGTTTCGCCTTGGTAAATGGGTAAATCATCGTCTAAGGCTAACCCTGTGCTGCCAGTGTTGGCGCTGTAGACGTCATCCCAACTAGCGTCCATTTCTAGCTCAGCGCTGATTTCTGACTTTTCGATTAATTGTGAACTGTCTTCCGGTTCACTGGCCTCTGCACTGGGAGCTGGGTCTTCATTGCGCGCAGAGTTGTCGTTAGCGGAGAACTCTTCAATGGTCTCTTCAACATCGAGTAGCGGGTTAGAGATCAAAGCTTCTTGGATCTCTTGTTGTAGATCCAAGGTAGAGAGTTGCAGCAAACGGATAGCTTGCTGCAACTGGGGAGTCATGGCTAACTGTTGACCAAGCTTGAGCTGTAATGAAGGTTTCATTCAGTATTAACTACCTTGTCTAGGTGATGCCTTACTTGATGTTTATCCTGTGACGTGAATGCCTATCCTACTGATCATTGTTCAGTAGTCATACTGTAATCATAGACGGAATTGTTCACCAAGATAAACCTGTTTTACTTGTTCATTATTGAGGACTTCATGTGGTGTCCCTTCGGCAATCAAACGGCCTTGACTGACAATATAGGCTTTTTCACACACGTCGAGGGTTTCTCGTACGTTATGGTCAGTGATCAGCACACCCAGTCCACGATCGCGTAGGTGCTCAATGATTTTCTTAATATCAATGACTGAAATCGGATCGACGCCAGCAAATGGTTCATCGAGTAAGATAAATTTTGGATTAGCGGCCAATGCGCGAGCAATTTCTACTCGGCGGCGTTCACCGCCTGACAGTGCCATGCCGGCACTATGACGAATATGTTGGATATGAAACTCTTCGAGAAGATCTTCAAGTTTATCTTGTCGCTCTTCATGGGTCATTTCTTCACGGGTTTGCAGTACCGCCATAATGTTATCTTCAACCGATAATTTACGGAAAATAGAAGCCTCTTGAGGCAGATAACCAATGCCTAGTCGTGATCGGCTGTGCATCGGCAAAATGCTAATGTCTTTATCGTCGATCATGATCGAACCTTCATCACGCGCGACTAAGCCAACGATCATATAAAATGAGGTGGTTTTACCTGCACCATTAGGGCCAAGTAAACCAACAATCTGACCAGATTCGACCTGCAGGCTCACATCGGAGACAACTTTACGTTTTTTATAGCTTTTGGCTAAGTGTTCGGCTTTGAGTATCGACATAATTAATCTTGCTGCACGGCTTGAGGTTGAAGAATGGTAGAGACACGTTCCGTGCCCTGTCCATCAGCGATCAGTTTTTGTGAGGAAATCTGATAGCGAATTCGCTGGCCACGGATCTCGCTGTCATCTTGAGCTAACATTGCTTGATCAATCATCAGCAGTTCGTCGTCAGCCATTTTGTAATACAACTGCCTTGCTTGACCATGCAAGGTTTTCCCTTCGTCGGTCAACTGAGAAAAGGTAGCAGGATTGCCATAGCTTTCAATTTGTTCGATTTTTCCACTCTCTGGATTACGAATCACGACCAGTCGTTCAGCATTGATGTTGATGCTACCTTGAACAAGTTTAACATTAGAAATATAGGTCACTCGGTTGTTCTTCATATCTAACTGCAGGCTATCTGAGTTGATATGAATAGGCTGTTGGGTATCAGTAGATAGAGCCAATATCGGTGCCGAAGCGAATAAACAAGCCAAAAGACTAAGGTGTGAAAGTTTCATATCTACCTTGTACATGGTTATAGAGAACAGCCGAATGGTCAGACAAATTACCCTTCATCGCCTGCCCGTGGGTTTCAAACTGTGGCCCGATTAACGTAACTTGGCTGTCTGCCCAAAAGTCACGATTATCAAGCTGAATACTAAATTTGCTGGTGGTGAGCCGTTCAAAGCCAGAGTCGGCTAATAAATTATGGGCCACAACGTCATCATACAGGATCAGCACCTGCTGTTTAGTGAGAATTCCGCGCTTCGCGGTCAATTGCCACTCTTGAGTTGTTCCATCTCGATACACTTTAAGAACGGGATATTCAAATGTTGTGTTACCACTTTCCGCATAAAAATCTAAGTGTTGTGAGATTATTTCGTAATTACGTACACCTTGTTGATTATAGGTGACGTTGTTTAAATGCTGGCCGCTAAACATCGGCAGCTCAAAATTTGGGGTCACTTGAATGGCTGTCGATTGATCTTTATCCAGCAGATAATACCCTGACCATGCAGCGACAAAAAATAAACAGAGGTAAAGGATACGAGTCAAGCTCATATACTCAGACCTTGATAAGTTTCAAGTTGATCACGAGCTTGTAAAATAAGATCACAGACTTCACGTACCGCTCCGTGTCCTCCCTTAATATGGGTCACATAATTGGCTTTTTGAACCAGTAAAGGGTGCCCATCAGCGACACATACTTTGAGAGCGACTTTGTCCATGACGGGCCAATCGATCAGATCATCGCCAATGTAAGCGGTATGTTCTGGGGCAATGGCTAGCTTTTGACAAATATCGTGATAAGCACTGAGCTTGTCATCTTGCCCTTGATAAATCAGTGAAATACCTAACGCTTTCATACGATTTTCGACAATTTTTGACTGACGACCTGTAATGATTGCAATCTGAATTCCCGCTTTCATTAGCGATTTGACGCCATAGCCATCACGTGTATGGAAGGTTTTGAGCTCTTCCCCTTGGTTACCCATGTAGACCAACCCGTCAGAGAAAACACCGTCAACATCACAAATCAGCAGTTGGATCTGCTTAGCGATGGCGAATACGTTGGCATCAATTTGGCCATATAAAGTGGTGATAGGTTGAGTCATTACATGACTCCTGCTTTGAGTAGATCATGCATATTTAAAGCGCCAACCAATTTATGGTTATCGACCAGCATTAAGCCATTAATGCGCTTCTCTTGCATTAAGTTTAGTCCCTCTACTGCCAGTAGGTGTGGCGAGGCAACGGTTGGGTTTTGTGTCATCACTTGTTCGATAGTTGCGCTATGAATATCCACTCGTTTATCGAGAATTCTGCGCAAATCACCATCAGTGAAAATCCCCACTAAGCGATCATCTTCAGTGACGACAGCAGTCATACCTAAGCCTTTTTGACTGATTTCTAATAACGCTTCTCGAATGAGTGCGCTGGGTGAAACTTTGGGGAGCGCTTCCCCTTGGTGCATGATATCCGATAGTTTAAGCAGTAATTTACGGCCAAGAGTGCCCCCAGGGTGTGACAAGGCAAAATCTTCAGCGGTAAAACCACGCGCTTGTAAGAGTGCGACCGCTAATGCATCGCCCATGACTAACGTTGCCGTGGTGCTTGAAGTCGGTGCTAACCCTAGCGGGCAGGCTTCTTCAGGAACGGTGATTTGTAAATGGATATCGGCTAAGTTCGCCATGGTTGAACGGGGGTTACCAGTCATACTGATGATGCGATTATTGAGCCGTTTTAGCACTGGAAATAACGCCAAAATTTCAGATGATTCACCGGAGTTAGAGATAGCGAGAACAATATCGCCACGTTCAATCATGCCAAGATCGCCATGCGAGGCTTCGCCTGGATGTACGAAAAAAGCGGAAGTGCCGGTGCTGGCGAGTGTTGCGGCAATTTTTTTACCGATATGTCCCGATTTACCGATTCCCATTACGGCGACTTTACCCTGCTTATTGGCGATAATCATTTCACATGCTTGGGTAAAGTCAGCATTAAAGTACTGTTCTAATTGTTGTAATCCGGCAATTTCGGTGGCTAAAACTTGTTGAGCAACTCGGTGGTAATCAAAGTTTTCAGACATTCTCATTTCCTACATTAAGCAGCCATATTCATCAATAAATATCCTTGATAAGCAAGGAAGATAATAAACAGTACGGCACCTTCGAGACGATTAATACTGCGTGATTTACCAAGGGCCATGATCACTAACAATAATGAGACCGCTAACATGACCCAAAAGTCCCGGCCCATGACGCTATCGCTCAGTATTGATGGGTTTAAAATGCCTGGAATCCCCATCACCGCGAGAATATTAAACACATTCGAGCCGATGATATTGCCGACGGCCATATCGTCTTCGCCTTTTAGTACTCCAGCGAGTGAGGCGGCAAGTTCTGGTAAGCTGGTGCCAACGGCAATGATCGTTAGTCCAATAACTAAATCACTCATACCAAAATACTTAGCAATAATCACCGAGTTATCAACGAGCATACTGGCTGCAAAAGGGAGTAGTATTAAACCAATAATGACCCAGATGATGGCTTTTTTGTTACTAACGTCTGTTGGGATTTCTGATTCACATTCAGACAATAAGGCATCACCATTCTGCTGCTCTTTACGGCTAATATGTAACATTGCCAGAATAAATACGGCAAATAGGGCAAACAGTAGAATACCTTCATAAAAACCTAAATAGCTATTCCAGAGTAGAAGACCGGATAATAAGGTCACGCCAACCATTAGTGGTAGCTCGCGACGTAATACCATTGAACTGATCGATAATGGTTTGATGAGCGCGGTGATACCGAGAATCAGTGCAATATTGGCGATGTTTGATCCGAGTACGTTACCAACGGCGGTATCCGTTTTGCCATCTAAAGCGGCGGTAGCTGAAACCATCATTTCTGGAGCTGATGAGCCCATGGCTAAAATGGTCATACCGATAACTAGAGGAGAAATGCCGATATTGCGTGCGATGGCGGCAGCTCCGAAAACCAGCTTATCGGCACTCCAAACCAGCAGAATAAGGCCGACAATCAATAATCCAATGGCTTCGAGCATGGCGATTCCTAATCTCAATAAAAAATGAATGAGTAACCGCTAATTTTGACGTGTTGGTCACTAAAAGGGAAGTCGAAGATAACATTTATTGTGGCATTTTTATTGAGGATTTTCATGCGTGATTGCGCTTAATTGAGATAAATCGGATGCTTTGCTTACACTTTGTTACCGATTTTTCAGTGTAGTTAAAGGTTAGATGACGTTTTCATCGCTCTTTTTACGCTAAGTGGTGTAAGGTCATTAGATGAAAATAGCGTTGGTCAGAATCATGGGTTGGCGAATGAGTAATTGAACAGCGCTTTTAATTTAGGCGTAATCTGCTTATGATTGCGCATTCTCTGGATGGAAAACCACAACAGCGAATCGAGAGTATGTCCGAAACTGATCTAGTGACCATCAATAATTTAACCTTTTCCCGAGCCAATCGTCTCATTTTTGATAAAGTGAGTTTGCAGGTGCCGAAAGGGAAAATCACCGCCATCATGGGTCCTTCTGGGATAGGTAAGACAACCTTACTACGTCTGATTGGTGGTCAACTTCTGCCTGAAGCCGGTGAAATCTGGTTCGATGGCGATAATATTCCCCGTTTATCGCGTAAGCAGCTTTATCAAGCTCGTAAAAAGATGAGTATGCTTTTCCAATCGGGGGCTTTATTTACCGACCTTAATGTGTTTGATAATGTGGCTTTTCCACTCCGCGAACATACAAAATTAAACGAGTCGTTGATAAAAACGCTGGTCCTTCTTAAGCTTGAAGCGGTGGGTTTACGCGGAGCGGCCCATTTAATGCCAAGCGAGCTTTCTGGCGGTATGGCACGTCGAGCTGCCTTAGCTCGAGCCATTGCGCTCGATCCAGAGTTGATCATGTACGATGAACCCTTCGTTGGCCAAGACCCTATCACTATGGGGGTTTTGGTTGAGTTGATCCGCAATTTAAACCAAGCACTTGGTTTAACGTCAGTGGTGGTGTCCCATGATGTGCCCGAGGTAATGAGTATTGCTGATTGGGTTTATCTATTAGCGGATGGTAAAGTTATCGCTTTTGGTACGCCACAGGAACTGGAAAGTAACCCAGATCCACGAGTGCAACAATTTTTGCGTGGTGAAGCGGATGGGCCAGTTCCTTTTCGTTTTCCTGCGCAGTCGATAGAGAAGGACTTGTTTGATGGCCAATAATTGGGAGCAAGCAATCAGCCGTTTTGGTCGACGCTGTTTAGGTGTCGGCGAGTCTTTTGGACGAGCGAGCTTAATGCTGTTTGGTGCTCTGGTAGGAAGACCAAGACCGATTCAACATTTACCCTTACTGATTAAACAATTATACAGTGTGGGCGTACAGTCTTTGGCGATTATTATTGTCTCTGGTCTCTTCATTGGTATGGTTCTCAGTCTGCAAGGTTATGTTATTTTAGTCGATTTTGGGGCTGAAACGAGCTTAGGACAAATGGTGGCTTTATCGTTGCTACGTGAGCTTGGCCCAGTGGTGACGGCATTGCTATTTGCAGGACGAGCTGGCTCGGCGTTGACGGCAGAAATTGGCCTAATGAAAGCCACGGAACAAATTTCCAGTTTGGAAATGATGGCCGTTGATCCACTCAAGCGAATTATTGCGCCACGCCTTTGGGCTGGGCTGATTTCGATGCCTTTATTAGCCATGATTTTTATGGCGGTAGGCATTTGGGGTGGGCATTTAGTCGGCGTTGATTGGAAAGGCATTGATCAAGGGAGTTTTTGGTCAGTAATGCAATCCTCTGTTCAATTAGGTAGAGATATTGGTAACAGCGTAATCAAATGCGTGGTCTTTGCGATTACCGTCACTTGGATCGCGCTGTTTAACGGTTATGACGCTATTCCTACTTCAGAAGGGATTAGCCGAGCGACAACACGCACCGTGGTACACTCGTCTTTGGCGGTGTTAGCACTGGATTTTGTTCTGACCGCATTGATGTTTGGGAATTAAACATGCAGCAAACACGAAAAGTAGAATTTTGGGTAGGAAGTTTTGTGCTAGCAGGAATTTGCGCAATTCTTATTATGATTTTTCACGTTGCTGACGTGAAAGGGTTAGGTTCAAACGATACTTACTCATTAACCGCTGAGTTTGACAATATTGGTAACTTAAAAGTGCGCTCACCAGTCAAAGTGGGCGGTGTAGTCGTCGGACGTGTGTCGGATATTCAATTGGACCGTCAGCGTCTGCTGCCTGTTGTCACAATGGCGATTGATAGCCGATACGATCAGTTTTCTGAAAACTCCAGTGTGAAAATACTCACTTCAGGATTAATTGGTGAGCAATACATTGGGTTAGTGCCTGGTTTTGTCTTTGATGATGAGCAAATGCTCAAAGATGGCGACCATATTGAAGACACCAAGTCAGCGTTGGTATTGGAAGACTTGATCGGCCAAGTTCTGTATAGCGTCGGCAGTTCAGACAGTAAAAAACAGGAGTAAATCATGTTGAAACGGTATTGGATTTTAGTGCTTGGCCTGTTTTTTTCATTGGCAATTCAAGCGGAAGTGATTGATAAAACACAGCCTTATCAGATGATGAGACAAGTGGCAGAAAAATCATTTGCTCGCTTAAAAGCGGAGCAACCAAAGATTCGCGACAATCCTGAGTACCTTAAAGTTATTGTTGAAGAAGAGCTGATGCCTTACATCAATGAACAGTATGCAGCCCTGAAACTACTCGGTACTCATTTACAAGGGGCCAATCGTGAAGAGGTTGGGCAGTTTATTACCGCATTTCGCGCTTACATGGTGACAAGCTATGCACAAGCACTTACTCAATATAATGATCAGCGCATAGAATTTGCTCCGGAAGTTCCGGTTCCTGAAGGAAGACGGATCACCGGTGTACAAGTTGAACTTATCGACCCTCCGAGACCGAATGTGAAAATTGAATTTCGTTTACGTCAGGAGAGAAACGGCGAATGGAAAGGATTTGATATGATTGCGGAAGGGATCAGTTTGTTATCCAGTAAGCAATCTGAGTGGAGCGGCAAAATACGTCAGGATGGCATTCTCGCGGTAGCACAAGAGTTACAACGTATATCAGAGCAACCGATCCGTTTTGAGAGTGAGTCGCAATGAGCGCTGAGCAATGGCAAGTACTCAATCCTGAACAAGCTCGATTAAAAGGTGCACTTGATAGAGAAACCGTTCCTAACTTGTGGCGTCACTTACAAGCTTGGCAACCTACCGCTGCGCAATGCGAGATTTCTTTAGCAGAAGTACAGCGTATCGATTCTGCGGGGATGGTGATGCTCATTCACTTAATAGAGCATGCAAAAACACAAAACTGTCATATAATGCTGAGTTTTGTGCCACAACAACTGCGCACATTATTTCAGTTGAGCAACATCGAAACGATGATGGCTCAACATATTCAACCATTAGCAGGGGTGAATTGTGGATAGCACACAAGTACAACAATTATTACAACAAGCGCTCAACCTTGAAGAGTTACATGTCAAAGGTGAAGGTAGCCATTATGAAGTGATCGCTATTGATGCGAGCTTCGAGACGATGAGTCGAGTGAAGAAACAGCAGCTGATTTATGCTCCGTTAATGGCGCACATTCAGCGCAATGATATTCACGCGGTATCAATCAAAACGTTCACCCCAGAAGAGTGGGCTCGCAATAAAAAATTGATGTCGCTGTAAGGTTTTTTAATGGAAAAGTTTCGAGTTATTGGGTCAGATAAGCCACTACAAGGTGAAGTGACCATTTCCGGTGCAAAAAATGCTGCACTACCTATTTTATTTGCGTCGATTTTGGCTGAAGAACCCATTGAAGTCGCCAACGTTCCTCACTTACGCGACATTAATACCACGATGGAACTGCTCAAACGTTTAGGCGCAAAAGTTGAACGTAATGGCTCGGTGCATGTTGATGCCAGCCAAATTAATCAATATTGCGCGCCATACGATCTGGTGAAAACCATGCGAGCCTCAATTTGGGCGTTAGGCCCATTGGTTGCGCGCTTTGGTCAAGGCCAAGTTTCACTGCCGGGTGGTTGTGCGATTGGCGCACGTCCTGTTGACCTACATATTCATGGCCTCGAGCAATTGGGTGCGACGATTACGTTAGAAGACGGTTATGTTAAAGCGAGCGTTGATGGACGCTTGCAAGGTGCGCATATTGTCATGGATAAAGTCAGTGTCGGTGCCACGATTACCATCATGTGTGCTGCGACATTAGCAGAAGGTAAAACAGTCTTAGATAATGCTGCCAGAGAGCCGGAAATTGTTGATACTGCTGCCTTTTTAAATAAGCTCGGCGCTAAAATTACTGGTGCAGGTACAGACAGTATCACTATCGAGGGTGTTGAACGTCTTGCTGGTGGCCGCCATGCCGTGGTTGCTGATCGTATTGAAACTGGTACTTTTTTAGTCGCCGCTGCGGTCTCCCGTGGCAAGATCCTCTGTCGCAATACTAAAGCCAGTTTACTGGAAGCGGTGCTTGCCAAGTTGGAAGAAGCTGGCGCAGAAATTGAAACTGGCGATGATTGGATAAGTTTGGACATGACTGGGCGAGAGCTAAAAGCCGTGTCGATTCGTACGGCTCCTCACCCTGGTTTTCCGACTGATATGCAAGCCCAGTTTACTTTACTGAATATAATGGCCAAAGGTGGTGGCAAAATTACCGAAACCATCTTTGAAAACCGCTTTATGCATGTCCCTGAATTGATGCGTATGGGAGCCAAAGCTGAAGTGGAAGGTAATACCGTAATTTGTGGTGATGTGGAATCGCTGAGTGGTGCTCAAGTGATGGCTACGGATCTACGAGCTTCTGCGAGCTTAGTGATCGCGGGTTGCATCGCCAAGGGTGAGACTATCGTTGATCGTATTTATCATATCGATCGTGGTTATGAGCGCATCGAAGATAAATTGTCAGCGTTAGGGGCTCATATCGAACGAATCAGTGAGCCAAACTAACGGGCTCAATAGTTAATGAGCCGAAATTTTAGGATTTCGGCTTTTTTTTATTTAAGCTCCATTGGAGAATCTGCATGATTGCTGTCTTGCGTCTTTTTGCATTAGCTCTATTTGCTGTGGTGATGTTTGTTTTTGGATGTGCCTATTGTCTACTCAGTCCGCGTAATCCGAAACACGTTTTCACATTTGGCCGTTTATTCGCCAAAATGTCTCGTGTGTTTGGTATTACTTTAGAGCTGCGTATTCCTGATGATGCTTATCATCGTGGTCAGGCGATTTATATTGCTAACCATCAAAATACTTGGGATCTTTTTACCGTCTCTGCGGCGGTGACGCCCAAAGTGGTGACGGTCGGCAAAAAAAGCCTATTATGGACGCCGTTATTTGGCCAATTGTATTGGCTAACGGGTAATATTTTGATTGATCGCAGTAACAAGGCTAAAGCCAAGGGGACGATCGATCAGGTAGTCGAGAGTATGAATAACAGTGATGTTTCGGTCTGGATGTTTCCAGAAGGAACGCGCTCTCGTGGCCGTGGATTATTGCCTTTTAAAGCGGGCGCTTTTCACGCGGCGATAGGAGCAAAGGTGCCGATTATTCCGATCGTCTGTAGTTCTACCGATCACTTACGTTTAAATCGCTGGAATAATGGTCATGTGATTGTCGAGATGCTGCCGCCCGTTAGTACGGAAGGCTTAACTCGAGAACAGGTCCGTGATTTATCTAAGCAGTGTCATCATGATATGCAAATTAAATTAGCAGAACTTGATGCTGAAGTTGCGCGATTAGATGCTCAGCCAGCTCGTGGATAGTGACCTATTATAAAATCACTGAGCTATTAAAATTGCGCTAATAGATCAGAGAAAAGAAAAAAGGTTGCTTATCAAGCAACCTTTTTTTCGTGAGAGCGCTTATCGACGAACAGCGATCGCTTCAATTTCAATCCCAACATCTTTCGGTAAACGTGCAACTTCAACGCAAGAACGTGCAGGGTAATTGGCGACGTTATGATCATCAAAAAACTGGCCATAAACCTGATTCACGGTAGCGAAATCGTTGAGATCTTTGACGAAGACGGTCATTTTAACGATATCGCCTACCGTCAATCCTGCCGATTCAACCACCGCTTTAACGTTATCCAAAGATTGCTTTGCTTGAGCAGCGATGTCAGCAGGGACTTCTCCTGTCACTGGGTTTACAGGGATTTGGCCTGAAGTCAGAACCATGTTACCCAAATCAATCCCCTGAATATAAGGACCGATTGCGGCTGGTGCCGATTTGGTATGCAGAACTGTAGTCATGCGAGTTATTCCATAATCTTGATTAAAAATGAGTTTTTAGTGTGCCTCTAAACCCCGTAGAGGTAAAGAGGCAATCGGCAGAACCTTAGCGGTTCGCACTCCGTTTATGGATGTTACGTCGTTAGTACGGATGAACTCTGTTTAGGCTTCGCGTTCGGTGACTACTTCGCGTGAGAAGACTTTCTCACAGTATTTACACTTAAGACGAATTTCATTGGTTTTCTCAAAAATGCGGAAGCTACTCTCAACGGGTTCATTGTGTGAGATACAGTTGCTGTTTGGGCAAGCAAAGACGTTATTGATCTTTTCTGGCAGCGTTAAGGCTAATTTTTTAACGACTTGATAATCTTCTATTTGGTTAACCGTAGCATGGGGGGCATAGAGTGCGAGTTTATTGGCTTGATCTTCGTTGATAAAGACATTCTCTATCTTCAGGAGATCTTTATGGCCGAGTGCTGATGAGGGGAGGTTGAGGCCAATGGTGACGCGTTGGTGAGAGTTGTGCATATCAAATAAGCGCAATACTTTGATCCCAACCTTGGCTGGGATGTGGTCAATAACCGTCCCGTTTTTAATCGCTTCAACTTGCAGTTTAGTCTCTTTATTCATGTTCGGCTCCATTACAGTGACTCATTTAACACAAGGGCGAGCAGTGCTTCACGGGCATAGACCCCATTCTCGGCTTGTTGAAAGAAGTAGGCGTGCGAGGTTTTATCGACATCCGTTGTAATTTCATCAACTCGTGGCAGTGGATGGAGGACTTTCATGTTTGAACGAGCGTCTTGCAGCATCGCTGCCGTTAACACGAAGGCGGATTTAATATGCGCGTATTCTGATTCATCGAAACGTTCTTTTTGGACTCGTGTCATGTATAAAATGTCGAGTTCAGGGATCACGCTTTCCATATCACTATGTAAACTGTACTGCAGCCCTGCATCATCAAGCTCTTCACAAATATAATCA
This sequence comes from Vibrio sp. 11986-1-5, assembly GCF_963878025.1. Lineage (NCBI taxonomy): Bacteria > Pseudomonadati > Pseudomonadota > Gammaproteobacteria > Vibrionales > Vibrionaceae > Vibrio > Vibrio sp. 11986-1-5. The sequence goes on along the minus strand of NZ_CAWNVW010000051.1, from coordinate 20,570 downwards.
GGCATCGCCAGAGCTTCTGGTGCGACAAAGAAGAAGCGATTATTGTCAAATTTCGCCAATGCTTGAGTTAAAGAGTGGACGGTACGGCCATATTTCAAATCACCGACAAAGGCGATATTTAAGTTATTTAAACGGCCTTGGGTTTCAAAAATTGAGAATAAATCGAGCAGGGTTTGTGTCGGATGTTGGTTAGAACCATCACCAGCATTGATCACTGGCACACCATTGGAAAATTCAGAAGCAAGACGAGCGGCTCCCTCTTGAGGGTGACGCATAACAAACGCATCGACGTAAGAGGCTATCACCTGAACTGAATCGGCTAAGGTTTCGCCTTTTTTAGCCAGTGACGTATTGCCACCGTTGTCAAAACCAATCACGCTGCCACCGATACGTTGTACTGCCGTTTCAAAAGAGAGTCGCGTTCGAGTTGAGGGTTCGAAAAAACAGCTGGCAATAACCTTATCTTTAATCAGAGTCGGTTTCGGTTCGGCTTTTAATTGACCTGCGGTGCGGACAATCAATTCCAGTTCTGCTCGTGATAGCTCAGAAATGGAGATGATGTGCTTTTGATAAAGCGAATTGGTCATAATTTCTTCCCTTGCTTGGTGTTTCGGCCATAAAAAAGCCCCCCGATCTGGGAGGCTATTTATTATCAATAAAGGGTAACAACGCATTGACTAGTAAGCAAAATTGCTCACCGCAATGAAGCATAGAAACATGGTTGATATCGTTTCTGTTCACAAGCCACCCCTTAGACAAATTGCTGGGCATTATACGCCTAACTTTTCTCAAGGCAAGCGTTTGCTTAGTGAGTTTTTCGTTTGCTTATTAACCATTAAATGCATAGTTATCCACCTAAGGTGGCGACCATTACGGCTTTGATGGTATGGAGTCGGTTTTCCGCTTGATCAAACACGATCGCGTGTTCGGATTCAAACACTTCTTCAGTAACCTCTAAGCCTTGCATACCATATTTTTCAGCCACTTGTTTACCGATGATGGTTTGATCGTTATGAAAGGCGGGTAAGCAGTGCATAAATTTAACGCGAGGATTCCCCGTGGCATGAATCGCCGCCATATTAACTTGATAAGGTGTCATGATCGCCACGCGTTCGTCCCACGCTTCGGGTTCTTCACCCATTGATACCCAAACATCTGTGTAGAGGAAATCACAGCCTTTGACGCCCTCTGCGACATCTTCGGTCAAGGTAATACTTGCCCCTGTTTGTTGAGCAATCCTTTGACAAGTATCGACCAATTGACGGTCTGGCCAGAAAGCTTTAGGAGCGACTAAGCGAATATCCATGCCCATTTTTGCCGCGCCGACCATGAGCGAATTGCCCATGTTATTGCGCGCATCACCAAGATAAGCAAAGCGGATTTGATCTAGAGTTTTACCATGAGAAAACTCTTGCATGGTTAGGAAATCAGCCAGAATTTGCGTTGGATGAAACTCATCAGTGAGGCCATTCCATACTGGAACCCCAGCATATTGGCCAAGTTCTTCGACGATCGATTGACCATAACCGCGATATTGTATGCCATCGTACATACGGCCCAATACTCGTGCCGTATCTTTCATTGATTCTTTATGGCCAATTTGCGAGCCGGAAGGGCCAATATAGGTGACTTGAGCGCCTTGATCAAAGGCAGCAACTTCAAAAGCGCAGCGGGTACGCGTGGAGGCTTTCTCAAAAATAAGCGCAATATTTTTACCCAGCAAGTTTTTTTGCTCGGTGCCTGCGTATTTGGCTCGCTTTAAGTCCGCCGCTAGACTCAATAAAAATTGAATTTCTTGGGGAGTGAAATCAAGTAATTTTAGAAAATTACGTTGACGCAAATTAAAAGCCATATCGAGTCCTTAACCATAAAAAAGAATAGGACTAGTTAAACATATAAATGCTATAAAAGTGAATAATTATTTTTATTGGCGGTGAGTCATGTGAAATAACTCACCGCATTGGGTTATAAGTTTTCTTCCGCAAATTCAGCTAAGCGGCTACGAACGACACCATTGAGGTGAATGTTGGCACTGCCTTCGAAGTTTTTGAAACGCTCAACCATGTAGGTGAGCCCGGAGGTGACAGGCGTGAGATAATGGGAATCAATTTGTGCCAAGTTACCAGAACAGACAATTTTGGTTCCTTCCCCACAGCGAGTAATGATGGTTTTAATTTGTGATGCGGTTAAGTTTTGGCACTCATCCAATAAGACAAAGGCATTTTGTATTGAGCGACCACGCATAAAGTTGATGGATTTAAATTGAATATTCGCTTTATCACAGATGTATTTGAGCGAGCCCTCGGTACAGTGATCGTGCTTGTGCAGCGCTTCTAAAGTATCGGTGATGGCGGCTAACCAAGGCATCATTTTCTCTTCTTCACTACCCGGTAAAAAGCCAATCGACTCACCAATATCGGGTGTGTTGCGAGTAACAATGATTTTATCAAACATTTTACGTTCGATGGTTTGGTCCAAGGCGGCGGCCATAGCCAGCAACGTTTTACCACTACCGGCCGCGCCGGTGAGAATGACTAAATCAATCTCAGGATCGAGCAAGGCATCTAATGCCATGGCCTGATAAATGTTTTTTGGCATGATGTCCCAGACTTTACGGTGCATGAGCCGCTCACGTCCAAGATCACGTAGGGTTATTGAGTCATCGCTGAGGGTTTCGACTCGAGCGGTGAAGTCGCTTTCTTCATCCAATACATATTGATTAATGTAGGTGGGTTCGAAAGGTTTGCGATCCAATTTATGGAAAGTTTTGCCTCCCAAAGTATAACTGTCCACGCTATCGACATTATCCCAAAAATTACCGGGACGGGTCTGAAAGCCTTTTGTTAGGTATTGTACATCGTCAATTAATTGGTCGGTTCGGTAATCTTCAACAAAGCGTACTCCCGCTCCCTTCGCACGCAAACGCATGTTGATGTCTTTGGTGATTAATACCACCGAGCGCGGTGCGCGCTTGTTTTGTAGGTGCAACACGGCATTCAAGATCCGGTTGTCTCCCTCTTTGTCGGTAAACGCTTTAACCGTTTCATGCACTTCGTAATCGGCCAAAATGGCAATCGTTCCTTTATTGCCACCTGAATTTTTTAAGGGGATACCTTCAGAAATCTCATCCGGTGTTGCATCGTGGAAAATGTTTTCCAAGGCACGAATGGCGACTCGTGCGTCTCGGGCCACATCGCGTTTGCTGTCTTTAATTCTGTCGAGTTCTTCGAGGACGGTCATCGGGATGACGACGTCATGTTCTTGGAAGGAGTAAATTGCAAGCGGTTCATGCAATAGTATGTTGGTGTCTAGGACAAACAGTTTCCGGTCAGTATCGCCCATAAGCGTCTCCTTGCTATGTGATAGCGGGTATAATGAAGGTCTGCATTCTCGTGCTTACGATCGATTCTACGCTGTCGCCAGGTTGTCGATCACTGCGGATAGAAGGCAAACTGGTATGGATACTCTCTGTTTGAACAAGCATATCGTATGCCAACAAACCTTACGTCGATGTAAGGTGATACTGGTTTAGTATCGTTTGGCAACCTGCTGGTCTTTTTCAGTATAGCAACCTATTGAATTAGCATTGACATTAAAATGTGACACTTTGATGTCAGCCAGCTACTGAAGAAAAAAAGCGTGGAATGGACGTGACCTGTATCACGCCATCAAGTAAGATTAGCGACCTTTTTCTGCACCATAACGGTAGGACAAGTAGACTTTTTCTTGGCACCGGTGCAGTCACGGTAACGGATAATGTTTAATCCCAATAGATGAGGTAGTCTTGATGACTTTTGCTTTAGGGCAACGCTGGATAAGTGATACAGAAAGTGATTTAGGGTTGGGTACAGTGGTCGCGATGGACGCTCGTACGGTGACGTTAATGTTTGCTGCATCCGAAGAGAACCGAGTGTATGCGCGTCATGATGCGCCAGTCACACGGGTGGCTTTTAATGTCGGTGATACGGTTGATAGTCAAGAAGGTTGGTCACTCAATGTTGAACAAGTGGTGGAAGATCAGGGCGTACTCACCTATTTAGGGACTCGTGAAGATACTCAACAAGCAGGCATTGCGTTGCGAGAGATTTTTCTGAGTAACCAAATCCGCTTCAATAAACCACAAGATAAGCTGTTTGCTGGGCAAATTGATCGGATGGATAACTTTGTATTGCGTTATCGTGCGCTGACCAATCAATATCAGCAACATAAAAGCCCAATGCGCGGCCTATGTGGTATGCGTGCGGGGTTAATTCCTCATCAATTATACATTGCCCATGAAGTGGGTCGCCGTTATGCGCCTCGTGTCTTGTTAGCCGATGAAGTGGGTTTAGGTAAAACCATCGAAGCGGGGATGATCATTCATCAGCAAGTGCTATCTGGACGCGCAGAGCGGATTTTAATTGTGGTGCCTGAAACATTGCAGCATCAGTGGCTGGTAGAAATGTTGCGCCGCTTTAACTTGCATTTTTCGGTATTTGATGAAGAGCGCTGTGTTGAGGCCTATGCTGAAGCGGATAATCCGTTTGAAACCCAGCAATATGTCTTATGTTCATTAGATTTCTTACGTAAAAGCCGACAACGTTTTGAACAAGCGCTCGAAGCGGAATGGGATCTGTTAGTGGTTGATGAGGCGCACCATTTACAATGGAGCCAAGATAAACCGAGTCGTGAATATCAAGTTATTGAAGGATTAGCAGAACGCACACCTGCGGTATTATTGTTAACTGCGACACCAGAGCAATTGGGACGCGAAAGTCATTTTGCTCGTTTACGCTTGCTGGATGCGGATCGTTTTTATGACTATGACGCGTTTGTTAAAGAAGAAGAGCAATATGCGCCTGTCGCTGATGCCGTGAGCGCGCTGTTATCTGGTCTTGCATTGACTGATACCGCAAAAAATCAAATCGCAGAATTATTATCCGAGCAGGACGTCGAGCCCTTACTGCGGGTATTAGACAGTCAAGCTGACGAACAGGAAAAAGCCGCTGCCCGTGATGAGTTGATCAGCAATCTTATGGATCGCCACGGTACAGGACGTGTTCTATTTAGAAATACGCGCGCTGCGATTAAAGGCTTTCCTAAGCGGAATGTGCATTTATTACCGATGGAGATTCCAGCGCAGTACAGTACTTCAATGCGCGTCGCGGGGATGATTGGTGGTAAGCTAAGTCCACAAGCGCGAGCGATGAAAATGCTCTATCCAGAAGAAATCTTCCAAGAGTTTGAAGGCGATGATGCGAGCTGGTGGCAGTTTGATTCACGAGTCAATTGGTTGATTGATAAGGTTAAAGCCAAACGTAGCGAAAAGATTTTAGTCATTGCATCTCGCTCAAGTACCGCGTTGCAATTAGAGCAAGCTCTTCGTGAGCGAGAAGGGATTCGCGCGACGGTGTTCCATGAAGGAATGTCAATCATTGATCGCGATAAAGCGGCGGCTTATTTTGCTCAAGAAGAGGGCGGAGCTCAGGTACTGATTTGTAGTGAGATTGGCTCTGAAGGACGTAACTTCCAGTTTGCTCACCAACTGGTTATGTTTGATCTGCCGTTTAACCCTGATTTGCTTGAGCAGCGGATTGGTCGCTTAGATCGTATTGGTCAAGAAAATGACATCGATATTTATGTACCTTATTTGCAAGGGACGTCACAAGGGATTCTGGCTCGCTGGTTTAATGAAGGATTGAATGCTTTTGCGGAAACATGCCCAACCGGGCGTGCGGTCTACGACCAATTCTCCGAAGCTTTGATCGCAATGCTAGCCACGGCAGACAGCAGTGAATTGGAGAGCGTGATCGAGGCTTCAGCTAAGCTCAATCAAACCCTAAAAAGCCAATTGGAACAAGGGCGTGACCGTTTATTGGAAATGCACTCGAATGGTGGAGAAAAAGCGCTGCAGATCGCTCAGTCGATTGCAGAAACCGATGGTGATACCAATCTGGTTTCTTTCGCATTAAGTCTGTTTGATACCGTTGGGTTAAATCAAGATGACCGTGGTGACAATGCTTTAGTGGTCACGCCCTCTGAACATATGATGGTTTCGAGTTATCCCGGTTTGCCTTATGAAGGGGCGACGATTACTTTTGACCGTACTACAGCGCTTTCTCGTGAAGATATGCACTTTATCAGTTGGGAGCACCCGATGATTCAAGGTGGGATTGATCTTCTAATGAGTGAAGGAGTTGGCGTTTGTGCGGTATCTCTGTTGAAAAATAAAGCGCTGCCAGTGGGGACAATTCTATTAGAGATGGTCTATTTGGTGGATGCTCAAGCGCCTAAGAGCAGTGGTATCAGCCGTTTCTTACCCGCAACACCAATCCGTATTCTGATGGATGGCCGCGGCAATGATTTATCAGCGCAAGTCGATTTTGAAAGTTTTAATCGTCAGTTAAGCCCGGTTAATCGTCATTTAGCCAGTAAATTGGTGGCTTCTGTACAGGCTGAAATTCATCGTTTAATTGTCGCCAGCGATCCTGCGGTTAGTACGAAAGTACACGCTATTCGTGAGCAGGCCAAGCAGGAGATGGAGCATAATTTGCACGCAGAGTTAGCGCGTTTATTGGCACTGAAAGCGGTTAACCCGAATATCCGTGATGAAGAGATCAGCGCATTAGAGCAGCAGATAAGTGCATTAAGTGGGTATATTTCTCAAGCGCAATACCAACTTGATTCACTGCGTTTGATTGTGGTTTCACATAACTAACGTTATATCCCGTTCGTTTTAATGTAAAAAGGCTTTGTCCAATGACAAAGCCTTTTTTGATCCGCTTGAATCGGATGCGAAATAGAGCACCCGCTTTCACGATTAGACTAGCCATTTCCACCAAATAAACAGCGCTAAGAAACCGAATAGATAAATCAATCCCACGATCGATAACGCTCGCGTTTTTTTACCAAGTGCTAATTCGGCTGGTAAAGGGGTCTTAGTGACTAATATGTAATTGAGTAGGGCAAAAAATGGCGTGGTCATAAATGCCATCACCATGGCAAAGTTGAGCATTGGCATCAAGGCAAACGCCCAAAAGACAATGATGGCCAACGCCAGCGCTGAAACGATAAACAGCCATGTTTGAAACAAACGAGGTGAAGCGTGAGTTTTATGTTGCAGTAAACGCTGTGCTTCGGCAATGACACGTGAATAGCCATCAATCACCGTAATTGTGCTGCCAAAAATACAGAAAAAGGCGATAACAGCAATCAAATAGCGCGACCATTCACCAATGGTGGAAGCGTACAAACCGACCAGTTGATGAGAGAATCCAATGCCTGATTGTGCCAGCTCAACCCCTGTACCGTGTAGCACCAAACTGCCCAGTGCAAGAAACACAATAGCGAGTAAGGCTGTACCAATATAGCCGACATTGAAATCAAACAGTGCCGATTGTGCAGTCACATTTTGTTGGCGGCGCTGACTTTTTAGCCACATTGAGGTTAAGCTCGAAATTTCAATTGGTGCCGGCATCCAGCCCATTGTCACGACGATAAAACCGATTGCAGCGAATGTCCAAGGTGAGGGCGTTTCGCTGACAACGGTGAATGGGGCGGGCCCAGTCGCGGCAATGAAGACCGCAGTGAGAGTCGCTAGGGTGAGCACTGCCATGATGGTTTTGGAGAGAACATCCAAAGCTTTGTAGTGCCCTGCGATCAAAATAATCAAACAAGTCACTAAAATGAGGCCGCTAAGTACGCTGGTCGCTATTTCAAATGGGATGAAGTAACCCAGTAAACTGGCACTGAATAACAGTAACGCAGCCGTATTAACAATCGCGGAGAAAATACTTAAGAGAGTGAATCCCCACAGGTAGGTTTTTCCTAGCTTAGCGTAACCTTCAACGAGACTTTCTCCGGTTCCCATGGTGTATTGAACACCAGCTTTAAAGAAAGGGTATTTGAATAAATTCACCAGTAAAATCAATGCCGCTAATTGCCAGCCATAAATTGCGCCAGCTTGAGTGGAAGCGACAAGATGGGAGCCTCCGACTGCCGCTGCAGCCATCATGATCCCCGGACCAAGTGAGCGAACTAATTGTTTTAACCTGAGTTTTTCGGTGTTTGAATAAGGGACACTGTTTTCCATTCTCGATCCTTTTTCTACCTTTGACTTACGTTTGCGGTCACTTGGTTTTAGGCCATGATTGAGCAATCTTCAATGCCAGAGGTATGATTGATAGTTGTGTTTGATTTATTGTTATGGTCATAGTCACTATCCCCTTCCTACTTGAAGCTGCAGCGGTGTTGGCTACGTTGGTTCACCTCAATCAGATAGTCTGGCTATGATTGTGGTGATGAACCCACTTGCCGCTTACCTGTCACTCCAAGTGATTTTGGCATATGACTTATTGATCTTATGTCAATATATCGTATCAATATCACAGGTTAATATTCTGTCAACTTTTAGTTACGTTTTCGGTAGGGCTACTAAGCACAAGCGATGCATAAAGCGCCGATCATCCCTCTTACCATCAATCTGCAACTTGACCCTATTTAAGTATATAATGCGGCGTTTTTTCCTGATGAGACAATAATAATGGCGATGATTGAATACCATCCCCCCACCGATCCGTGGATAGATGTGGTGTATGAAGATGAGTATATTTTGGCGGTCAATAAACCGTCAGGATTACTCTCTGTGCCCGGCAAACACATTGAGCACTATGACAGTATGTGGAGTCGCTTGGTGGCTGAGCATTCGGAAATCCAAGTCGTGCATCGTTTAGATATGTCGACCTCAGGTTTAATGCTGTTTGCTAAGAATAAATACATGGAAGCGGCGCTGAAAAAGCAGTTTCAGTATCGATTAACCCATAAAGTCTACTATGCGCGAGTATGGGGCAAGCTTGAGCAGCAGCAAGGTGAAGTTGATTTACCATTAATCTGCGATTGGCCGAATCGTCCGCGACAAAAAGTCTGTTTTGAGCACGGTAAAGCATCGAAAACCTTGTATCAGGTGGTTAAGCAAGAGGATCAGACAACGATTGTGCGTTTGTTTCCTGTCACTGGGCGTTCTCATCAGTTACGAGTACATATGTTAGCGATTGGGCATCCGATAGTCGGTGACGAGTTTTATGCTTCTCCGGAGGCATTAGCCTTTTCTGATCGATTAGCCCTGCACGCTGCAGAACTCAGCTTTTATCATCCACGCAGTCATTGGCTGCGCACCATTTTTGTACCGTGTGATTTCTATCCCGAAGCTGAGGCGGTGATCTTGGATCATTTTGATCCAGAAAGAAAACTACCGGATTATAAAACTCTGCCTCGTCCTTAATGTGATTGAACGAGACTCAGCGAAGTAATCAATGTGCGATTAAAGTGATTTTATAGGGAGTGGTTTATGTCATTACTTAACATTGTGTTTTTGGATCGAGCGACGATCCCTCGCCATATTGATCTTCCCGATCTGAGCGTTGCTCACCAGTGGCGAGAGTATGATTTTACGACTCCTGAGCAGGTGCTTGAGCGCATCGGTGACGCTGATATCGTGATTACTAATAAAGTGGTACTCACTCGCGAGATACTGGCTCAACTACCGAAACTCAAGTTGGTCGCGATTTCTGCTACGGGAACGAATAATGTTGATTTATCGGCGTGTCGTGAGCTAAACATTGCGGTGTGTAATGTGCAGGGCTATGCCACTCAATCGGTACCTGAACATGTTATTGCGATGATGTTTGCCTTAAGACGCAATCTTTTTGGATACCATCAAGATATTGCTGCTGGAGAGTGGCAACGCAATAAGCAGTTTTGTTTCTTTACTCATCCGATTGGTGATATTGCCGGTAGTGTGATGGGTATTATTGGTGGTGGATCGCTAGGCAAAGCAACGGCTGCCCTAGCTCAAGCATTAGGGATGCAAGTGGTCTTTGCAGAACACAAAGGTGCTGACTCTTGCCGTGAAGGGTATGTTCATTTTGAGCAGGTATTAACGACGGCTGATGTATTAACACTGCATTGCCCTTTAACGGCAGCGACCACCCATTTAATCAGTCAGCCAGAGTTGGCGTTAATGAAACCGAATGCGCTGGTTATTAATACTGGTCGAGGAGGATTAATTGATGAAGTGGCTCTGGTGGATGCGTTAAAGCAACGTCGTATTGCTGGAGCTGGAGTGGATGTCTTTACTCAAGAGCCTGCTGACATGGGAAATCCACTGATTGCCAATATGGACTTACCGAATTTATTACTCACGCCACATGTTGCTTGGGGAAGCGATAGTGCCATTCAACGTCTGGTGACGATACTAATCGCGAATATCGAGGCATTTATTGCTGGAAAGTCGCAAAATAGGTTGGTTTAGTTACAGGTTATAAAGAGAAAGGCAGCTTTATTGCTGCCTTTCTTATTAGGTAAAGATGAAATTTATAAAGCGCTGATAGTGGCTTTTTGTTCGATTAACTTCACCAGGGTTTCTTGATAGCCATTGAGTTTGTCACGCTCGACAGCAACCACCGCTTCTGGGGCTTTGGCAATAAAACCTTGATTGCTCAACTTGCCTTCAATACGCTTGATTTCGCCTTCGGTTTTGGCGATTTCTTTCGCTAGACGCTCAAGTTCAGCTTGTTTATCAATCAATCCTGCCATCGGGATCATCAATTCCGATTTGCCGACCAGTGCGGTAGCACAAGCTGGCGTAACTTCATTGCTTTCAATCGCTCGTACGGACTCAAGTTTAGCGAGAGAGATCAGCACAGGTTTATTGGCTTCAACGCGTGCGGCATCTTCTTCATTAGCAACTTTCAACATTACCGATAAAGGTTTGCCCGGATTAATATCATACTCAGCACGTAGGTTACGAATGCTGGTAATAAAGGCTTTTACCCATTCAATATCATCCAGTGCCTTTTGATTAAAGTTTTCTGGATTATATTGAGGCAGTGCTTGGAGCATGATGGTCTCGCCCTCAACCCCGTCAACCAGAGGCTTGATGCTTTGCCAGATGGTTTCGGTAATATAAGGGATCACCGGGTGAGCTAAACGCAGTGTTTTTTCGAGAACGGTAATAAGGGTGCGACGCGTACCGCGTTGCTGAGCTTCAGACCCTTTCCAAAGAATCGGTTTGGTTAGCTCCAGATACCAGTCACAGAATTGGTTCCAGATAAACTCGTATAAGGTATTTGCAGCCATATCTAATCGGAAGTTATTGATATGGTTGTTAAACTCTTTAGCTGCTAGTTCAAACTGGGATTCAATCCACTTGTCGGCCAGTGAGTACTCGATCTCACCAGCAGTAAAGCCACAGTCTTGCTCTTCGGTATTCATCAACACGTAACGGCTGGCATTCCACAACTTATTACAGAAGTTGCGGTAGCCCTCTAAGCGTTTCATATCCCAGTTAATATCACGACCAGTTGAAGCCATGGCTGCTAGAGTGAAGCGCAGTGCATCAGTACCATAAGCGTCGATACCGCTTTCAAACGTTTTACGCGTGTTTTTCTCGATTTTAGCGGCAAGTTGAGGCTGCATCATGTTGCCACAACGTTTCTCAACTAATGACTCAAGATCGATACCGTCGATCATATCGATAGGATCAAGGACGTTACCTTTCGATTTTGACATTTTATCGCCATTTTCATCACGGATAAGACCGGTGACATAAACGGTTTTAAATGGGACTTGAGGTTTGCCATGCTCATCTTTACAGAAATGCATGGTCATCATGATCATCCGTGCTACCCAGAAGAAAATAATGTCAAAGCCTGTCACCAACACATCCGATGGATGGAAGGTTTTTAGTGCATCGGTATTTTCTGGCCAGCCTTGAGTACCAAACGTCCAAAGTGCAGAGGAGAACCACGTATCTAACACATCGTTATCTTGCTTAAGCACCACGACTGGCGCAAGGTTGTGTTTAGTACGCACTTCTTGTTCATCACGACCGACATAAACGTTGCCATCATTATCATACCAAGCCGGAATACGATGTCCCCACCAGAGCTGACGAGAAATACACCAATCTTGTACGTCGCGCATCCAAGAGAAGTACATGTTTTCGTACTGCTTAGGAACAAACTGAATGTCACCGTTTTCTACGGCTTCGACCGCTGTTTTTGCTAACGGAGCAGTGCGTACATACCATTGATCGGTCAGCATCGGTTCAATTACGACACCACCACGATCACCATACGGTACGGTCAGATCGTGATCTTTGATTTCATCCAGTAAGCCCAGTTCAGTAAATTCCGCAACGATTGCCTTGCGTGCGGCAAAACGCTCCATACCGTGGTATTTTTCTGGAAGCTCACTGCTGTACACATCACTTGATTCACCATTACTATTAAACACTTCGGCGGCATCACGAATGTTGGCATCAAAGGTGAGAATGTTGATCATCGGTAATTGATGGCGTTTACCCACTTCGTAGTCATTGAAGTCGTGAGCCGGGGTGATTTTTACACAACCCGTGCCTTTTTCCATATCGGCGTGCTCATCGGCAACGATAGGAATGCGGCGATTAACGATAGGGAGTAGGATTTCTTTACCGATCAATGCTTGGTAACGAGGATCTTCAGGGTTAACCGCGACACCAGTATCACCGAGCATGGTTTCAGGACGAGTGGTGGCGACGACGATATAATCTTTACCGTCCGCGGTTGTAATACCATCGGCTAACGGGTAGCGGAAGTGCCACATGTGGCCTTTGATATCTTTATTTTCAACTTCAAGATCGGAAATCGCGGTGTGCAGTTTTGGATCCCAGTTAACCAGACGTTTGCCACGATAGATCAAATCATCTTCATACAAACGAACAAAGACCTCTTGCACGGCATTTGATAAACCTTCATCCATGGTAAAGCGTTCACGGTCCCAATCAACTGAGGCCCCTAGGCGACGTAACTGTTGAGTAATCGTACCGCCAGATTCAGCCTTCCACTCCCAAATTTTGTCGATAAACGCTTCACGACCATAATCGTGCTTCGTTTTGCCTTCTTCAGCAGCAATTTTGCGTTCAACAACCATTTGGGTGGCGATACCAGCGTGGTCTGTTCCGACTTGCCATAAGGTATTTTTACCTTTCATACGTTCGCAACGGATCAAAGTATCCATGATGGTATCTTGGAAAGCGTGACCCATATGAAGGCTACCAGTGACGTTCGGTGGCGGAATCATAATGCTGTACGCTGGCTTTGAGGTGTCACCGTGTGGCTTAAAGTAGCCGTTCTCTTCCCAAGTCTGATAGAGAGCTTGTTCGATTGCTGTTGGGTTATATGTCTTTTCCATAGTGCTCTTAAATGGATACTGTGAATAGTTAATCTTAGTCAAACTTCATAAGTGAAGGATCTTGGTCAAGATCGCCTTAACTATAAGGTTTGACCTACGGATGCTGTAGCTCGATCGTTTGTAACTGATAGCCTGCTTGACGATAGATTTTATATCGTTCACGTGCCAGCTGCTTGGTTTTTTCTTCGCAGGGGACGAAGTCTACCACCTCTCTAAAGGCGTTCGCAAAGGTTGTATGATTATCGGCCAGATTTATTACCAATTGGCGATTGTAGGTTGGCTTCACTCCGTGATAGCCAATTTCAATCGGAGTGCCATATTTGGGACCTTCACCGATCAGGTTATGAGCGATAAACTGAGTGGGCTCAACTTGCCAAAAGCGTTCCGCTAACTGTTCTGCATGACGTTTATCTTGGCAATGCACGTACACCTTGGCACCTTGCCGAGCAAAATGGTGTGCTAGGTAAACAATATAGTGCTCAAACCCTGTAATGGTCGCTTGAGGGCTATCATTAGCAATTAAATAAAAGGTTGCGGTTGCCATTGGTTACCTCACATTGATTGCAATAAAAAAGGGCCGTTTGGCCCTTTTTTGAGGTTTATTCCTCGCTATCGTGGCCACTACGATTGAGGAGAAATTGCACTAACATCGAGACTGGACGTCCAGTCGAACCTTTGGCGGCACCCGATTTCCAAGCTGTACCAGCCACATCAATATGCGCCCAATTATATTTCTTGGTAAACTTCGATAAGAAACATCCTGCGGTGATGGCACCACCTGGACGACCGCCGATATTCGCCATATCAGCAAACGGGCTCTTTAATTGTTCATGATATTCATCTGCTAACGGTAAACGCCAAGCACGATCACTCGATTGCTCAGAGGCGTTGATCAACTCATGAGCCAGAGGGTTATGGTTCGACATAACGGCACTAATGTGATGACCAAGAGCAATGACGCAAGCTCCCGTTAAGGTTGCGACATCAATGACGCAATCGGGTTCAAAACGCTCAACATAAGTCAGAGCATCACACAGTACTAATCGCCCTTCAGCATCGGTATTCAATACTTCAACGGTTTGGCCTGACATGGTGGTAAGGATATCGCCTGGGCGATAGGCATTACTGCCAGGCATATTTTCACAACCCGCCAAAATACCCACCACATTAATGGGTAGATTCAGCTTGGCTAATGCTTTCATTGCGCCGAACACTGAAGCTGCGCCACACATGTCGTATTTCATCTCATCCATGGCTTCGCCTGGTTTGAGTGAGATACCGCCTGAATCAAAGGTTAAGCCTTTACCAACTAGCACAATCGGTTTTGCTGTTGGGTCTGCGTGTCCTTTATATTCGATCACCGACATCATGGATTCATTTTTCGAACCTCGGCCTACCGCTAAATAAGATGTCATACCGAGTTTTTCCATCTCTTCTTCACCAATGATTTTGGTGGTGATGGTCGGATAATCGTCCGCTAAACGACGGGCTTGAGAGGCCAAATAGGCTGGGTTGGCGATATTCGGTGGCATGTTACCAAGATCTTTACTGGCTTTCACACCAGAAGCAATGGCTAAACCATGGTTGATGGCTCGTTCACCTAAGCTTAATTCTCGGCGAGTTGGAACATTAAATACCAGCTTACGCAGTGGGCGACGAGTTTCTGGCTTAACACTTTTAAATTGATCAAAGGTATACAAACCATCTTTGGTTGCTTCTACGGCTTGACGAACTTTCCAGTAGGTGTCGCGGCCTTTAACGTGTAACTCAGTTAAGAAGCATACAGCTTCCATTGAGCCAGTTTCGTTAAGAGTGCTAATGGTTTTTTGGATGATCTCTTTATATTGACGTTCACCCAGTTCACGCTCTTTACCACAACCAACCAGTAATACCCGTTCAGACAAGACTCCCGGAACTTGATGCAACAGCAGCATCTGGCCCGGTTTTCCTTCAAGATCACCGCGACGCAGTAGTGAACTGATGTAGCCATCACTGATTTTATCAAGTTGTTCTGCTACTGGAGAAAGTCGGCGTGGTTCAAAAACCCCCACCACAATGCATGCACTGCGTTGTTTTTCTGGGCTACCACTTTTAACACTGAACTCCATGCGTACTCCTACATCCTAAAGACAAATAGAACTAAATGTTAGATAATGCATTCTTACTTGATGAATCCGTTAATGGATCGACCTATAGTTTAGGTGTTCTAACAGATAGCGAAATTTTAAAAAAATAAAAGGTTCAACGGGAAATTATAGTGATTCAATCAAAAAAACAAGTTTTGCATAGGTTATTTCAGCGTGATTATTGTTAGATATTTGATCCGAGAGACATTAAAGAGCCAGTTTGCGATCTTTTTCGTGCTGTTTTTAGTGTTTTTGAGCCAAAAATTCATTCGTGTTCTCGCTGATGCTTCGGATGGTGAAATTCCTGCGCGAATGATCCTATCAATCGTCGCGTTAAATATGCCAGCGATGGGATTGCTCATGCTGCCGCTGAGCTTATACATCGGTATTCTGCTGACCTTTGGTCGCTTGTACGCAGAAAGCGAAATCACTGTAATGAACGCAACGGGTATCGGAAATAAGTTTCTGATCCGCGCCGCGCTTTACTTAGCGATCATTACCTCAAGTGCCGCGGCTTTTAATGCTTTTTGGTTATCGCCATGGAGCCAAGATAAAGAAGCCCAACTCATTGAACAGTTAGCGGCTGAAAGTAGCGTTGATTTATTACAAAAAGGTCAATTTCAGCGTTCGCCAGATGGTTCATCAGTAGTTTTTATTGATAACATCGAAAATAGAAAGTTACAGAATGTTTTTGTCGCACAGCTTGCCCCTCGTCAATCGATTTTACCTAGCGTGATGTTTTCTGATTCTGGCGAAGTCAAAGAGTTGAGTGATGGGCGACAGATGATCACTATGCATAATGGGGTTCGTTATGAAGGAGTTCCGACGCGATTAGACTATATGATCACGCGTTTTGATCAATACGAAGGTCTCATTGGTCAACGCTCGGTCAAGGCTAAAGGACGTGATTGGCAAGAGACGCCGACTTTAGCTTTGATTCGGAATCCGGATCCGCGTGCGCAAGCAGAGCTGCAATGGCGTATTTCATTGGTGTTGTGTATTCCACTACTGACGATGTTGGTGGTGCCACTGTCGGCAGTCAATCCGAGGCAGGGACGATTTGCCAAAATGGGTCCTGCCATTTTGATTTATTTAACTTATTTCTTAACCATCAGCGCCATGAAATCTGCTTTAGAAGATGGAACGATTCCGATTGAAATTGGCATGTGGCCCATCAACGCTGCCCTATTATTTGCTGCGATTATTGCAAATACCTTGGATAGCGTATGGGTAAGAAAGATAAAAGACAAATTCAGACCAAAGCGCAAGGTGGCCTAATTCGTGTTTAAAATTTTAGATTGGTATATCGGGCGAACCATTATTGCTACCACAAGTCTTGTCCTAGTGACCTTCGTGGGCTTGTCCGGCATTATTAAATATGTTGAGCAGTTAAGAAAAGTTGGCGATGGCAGCTATGATCTTTTGCAAGCTTTGTTTTTTGTACTGTTAAGTGTACCGCGCGATGTGGAAATGTTTTTTCCAATGGCGGCGCTACTGGGTGCGCTTATCGGTTTGGGAGCCCTAGCCGCCAGTTCAGAATTAGTGGTGATGCAAGCCTCTGGCTTTTCTAAATTAGATATCGGTTTATCGGTGCTCAAAACCGCGATTCCCTTAATGATTATTGTTACTTTACTGGGTGAATGGGGCGCCCCTCAAGCTCAAAAAATGGCTCGTGATATGCGAGCTTTTGCAACCTCTGGTGGTAATATCCTTTCTGTAAGGACAGGTGTATGGGCCAGAGACGCCAATGATTTTATCTTTGTCGCGAAGATTGATAATGAGCGTCTCTATGGTTTGAATATGTGGCGTTTTGATGAGCAAAAACAGCTTCGTCATGTGGTATTTGCTGAGCAGGTGGATTATTTAGGTGACAACCATTGGTTAATGAAGCAAGTTCAGATCACCGATTTACAAGATAATGTGGTTCTGACCAAACAGTATTTAGATGTCTACCAATGGCGTACGGCTTTAGCACCCGATAAATTAGCTGTTGTGACTGTTAAGCCTGAAGAGCTCGCCTTAAGTGGCCTTTATGATTATGTGCATTATTTGAAAGCCTCTGAGCAAGATGCCTCTCGTTATGAATTAGCTTTATGGCGAAAATTGACGCAACCGTTCTCAATCGGTGTGATGATGTTGATGGCACTGTCATTTATTTTTGGTCCACTGCGCAGCGTAACTATGGGAGCAAGAATTCTTTCTGGAGTGATTGCGGGTTTCACTTTTTACATTTCCAGTGAATTTTTTGGTCCATTAAGTTTAGTTTACGGTTTTCCACCTGTTTTTGGCGCGATTGCACCTAGTCTAGTCTTTCTTAGTATTGCCGTTATGTTATTACGTCGTAAGTTGTAGAATGAAACCAATAATAGGAGGGGAGATGATTTATCTCCCCTCCTATTATTTTCGAGCAAGATACCTTTCCTTTCTACAGCTCAACGTCGTTTGGTTATACGTTTCAACGAGATTGACTGACCACAACCACTTCTGTTTTAGCCCATATATCTTGAAAACTGCGTTTTTGTGGGTCAATCAGTACCGTTAAGTTCCCTAATCCTAACCCTGCGGTTGCAAGCCGAATAAGAGCTTGTGTGGTAGTGATTAAGCTACCGTCTTGATTACGGACCAGGATCTTCGATGCTTTCATGCCTAGGGTTTGCCCGTGCTTGGTCCAACAATAAACAAAAAAGTAAATCCAAATGGTAGCCAAATACAAGGTATAGGCTGGACTGACAGTGGGATGACGAGTTAAAAATTGGCTGACATTTTGATAAGGACCATAGCTTAGAAAACCAATCGTGACTAAGGCCTCTAATATCACCATGATCATGCCGCCCGCTACAAACAATAGAAAAACAACAATCAATGAATCATAGAGTAGTGCGGTCAATCGGCGAAAAAATCCAGCTGACAGTAAGGGCGAGGTCTTATTCATAGTAGTCTGTATAAAGGAGATGAATGACTATCAGCATATCGACAGTTTACTATCCTGAAAAGAGAGTCAGAAAAAGAAGGGGACTTGTGGCGAAATATTCAGCAAACGATTTGTTTTTCAATATTTTGTTATTGCGCTACCGTCGTTCTTACGTATAATGCCCGACATCAGATGGCAACAGCCTAGATGCCGATGTGGTGAAATTGGTAGACACGACGGATTCAAAATCCGTTTCCTTCGGGAGTGGCGGTTCAAGTCCGCCCATCGGTACCATAATTTATACAACAAAGCCTCGACGAAAGTCGGGGCTTTGTTGTTTCTGAACCAACCACATCAATATTTTCAATTTCATGCCGCTAATATGTTAACCGTAAGCACAGTTACCGAGTACTGAGCGTGATTTTGCCACGTCTATCTCCTACACTAGACAAAAATCCTATTTTGTTGGTCCTGATCGTGGCAAGTACAAGCATAAAGATTACCGTCGATAGATTGCAGCCAGGTTTACATATTCGCTTACCAGTGAAATGGAATGAGCATCCTTTTTTATTCAATAGCTTTAAAATTCAGTCTGTTGAACAAATTCAGTTGATTAAGCATTTGGGTATACAGCATGTCTTCTTAAATCCCGCACAAAGTGATACATCGCCTTTACCTCTCGATAGTGAGCCTCAAACAGTAGCAGAACCGACGAATCTTGATGAACAGGCGGATAAACTCTGGCAGGAGAAAGAACAACGGATAGAGAAACTCAATTGTTATCGTCGTCAGGTATTAGAGTGTGAAAAAGAGTTCGAGCGTTCTTTAGCGCGGATGCGAGCGATTATGAATAAAATTCGTAGCCGCCCGACTGATGCTATTGATGAAGCTAGCGCCTTAGTAGAAGAGATCGTTGATAAATTATTGAGTGATGAAAATGTTACTTTGCATCTAATGAATAGTAAGAGTGAATTTGAAGATATCTATTTTCATTCACTGAATGTTTCGGTGATCTCAATGATGATCGCTAAAGCTAAAGGACTCTCTGAGTTACAAATCAAACAAATAGCCTTTGCGGCACTATTTCACGATATTGGTAAAATAAGAGTGCCGAGTGCAATCGTGCGTAAAACGACGCCACTCACTGAACCAGAAAAAAATTATCTTAAGTTACACACAAAATATGGCTTAGAAATGGTGAGTAATTTTGACGCTTTCCCGGAAAGCGCAAAAATTGTTATTGAGCAGCACCATGAGTTAAGCGATGGTTCTGGGTATCCCAAGGGTCTTAAAGAAGCCGATATTGATGAGTTAACTCAAGTCATTTCGGTTGCGAATGCATTTGATAATCTTTGTCATCCTGCGATTGCTAGCGAGCAAAAAATTCCTTATATCGCTCTCTCTTATCTATATAAAAATGCCAAGCATCTCTATAACCAAGAAAACTTAAGTATTTTAGTTAAATTTATGGGGGTGTACCCACCGGGTACGGTAGTTCAATTATCGAATAATGCTATTGGCTTGGTGATATCCGTCAATGCTAAGCAGCTATTATCCCCGAATGTATTGATTTATGATCCCTCGGTCCCTAGAACACAAGCACCGATTATTGATCTTGCTGATAAAGAGATAAAAATCCTTAGTGCAATTTTGCCAAATAAGCTTCCTGATAAGATTCGTGATTACTTAAATCCAAGGGCGCGAATTTCCTATTTCTTTGATAGTGATGACTAGTTATCCACAGGTGAATGTGGGTAATATGTTGGCTATCTGATGATAAGTGGTAGGTAAATAATGGTTTGCTGGTTATTTGCGCAAACGGTGTTTTTTTTCGAAAAAATCTAAAATTTACACTTGCCAAGTCAATCGAACTCCCTATAATGCGCCCTCACTGACACGGCAGACGCCACAAGGCTTCAGGCAGTGTTGGTTGAGGGAAAGCTTCTAAAAAAGAAAATTTGAAAAAGTGTTTGACTCTTCAAATTAACTCGCTAGAATTCACCTCCGCTTCGAAGCTCAGTGAGCCTCGCAAGCAACGCTCTTTAACAATTTAAACCAATCAATCTGTGTGGGCACTCGTTGATGATAATCAAAATGCTTAGCAATAAGCACTTCGGTATCAATGAACTGAGTGACCAATTGATAGCGCTTTTAGCACTATCGGCACAGTCAATTCATTATCGTTCTGTTGGAACGATAATAGCTTTGAATTACTTATGGTAGTTTAAAGTCAGTATTCATTGAGCCACAAAAAACTTAAATTGAAGAGTTTGATCATGGCTCAGATTGAACGCTGGCGGCAGGCCTAACACATGCAAGTCGAG